>CALMID010000163.1 GCA_937863915.1 uncultured Pseudomonas sp. | reverse complement strand
CCTTCTCCGGGTTGTTCTTCCAGATCTCGGAGTCGGTGATCACCGGCACGCCGATACCCTTGAATACGGCGGCCTGGTTCCACGGTTCGCCCACCGAGTAACCGTTGATGGTGCCGGACTCCAGGGTGGAAGGCATTTGCGGTGGCGGAGTGACCGAGAGCAGTGCATCGGCACCGATCTGGCCGCTGATGTCGCCTTTTTCAGGGGCGTAAAGGCCCGGGTTGATGCCACCGGCAGCCAGCCAGTAGCGCAGCTCGTAGTTGTGGGTGGAGACCGGGAAGACCATGGCTAGGTTGAACGGCTTGCCCTGGGACTTGAACTGCTCGATCACCGGCTTGAGCGCGTCGGCCTTGATCGGGTGTACCGGCTTGCCGTCAGCCATCGGAATGTGCGGCTTCATCATCTTCCACACGTCATTGGAAACGGTGATGGCGTTGCCGTTGAGGTCCATGGAGAAGGCGGTGACCACCTCGGACTTGGTGCCGATGCCGACGGTGGCGCCCAGCGGCTGGCCGGCCAGCATGTGCGCACCGTCCAGTTCGCCCATGATCACGCGGTCCAGCAGCACCTTCCAGTTGGCTTGCGCCTCGAGGGTGACGTACAGGCCTTCTTCCTCGAAGAAGCCTTTTTCGAAGGCGATGGCCAGGGGCGCCATGTCGGTCAGCTTGATGAAGCCGAGCTTGAGTTCTTCCTTCTCGGGATCGGCGGCCAGGCTGATTTGTGCGGCCAGCGGGGAGATGACCAGCAGGCTGGCGCACAGAGCGCGTTTGAGCAGGTTCAGGCGGTTTTGCATGATGCTTTCCTCAGTGTCAGAAACGAAAAAAAGACGTCGATACCCGGCTGCCGGTGTTGGCAGGGGGCACGACGTCTTTGTCGATTCGTCCCGATCACCTCCGTTGGCGATCCTGAGACGGTTGCTGTGAAGGACTTTGCAGCAGCCGTGCCAGTTTCTCGGAGGAGGCTCGAATTATTTTAGAAAGTTGTTTTAAAACAGTGGCTTGCGAATCTGCTTTAGCGCTCTTTTGATGGCGCGGAGGTCGGCAGGGTGGGGGTGGGCACGAAGGCGCGCGAAGCAGGCGTGCACTGTCCGGGCGCGGACGGTGCACGCCAATATGGCATTAGCGCTCAAGCAAGCCGTCGGCGCGGAACATGGCCTTGATGCCACGGATGGCCTGACGGGTGCGGTCCTGGTTTTCGATCAGGGCGAAGCGCACATGATCGTCGCCGTAGTCGCCAAAGCCGATGCCGGGCGAGACGCAGACCTTGGCTTCGCCGAGCAGCTTCTTGGCGAACTCCAGCGAACCGAGGTGGGCATAGGCTTCGGGAATCTTTGCCCAGACATACATGGAGGCCTTGGGTTTCTCGACCATCCAGCCCAGTTCATGCAGCCCTTTGACCAGTACATCGCGGCGCTGGCGGTACTGCTCGGCGATATCGCGCACGCACTGCTGATCGCCTTCCAGTGCAGCGATGGCGGCTACCTGCAGCGGGGTAAAGGTGCCGTAGTCGTGGTAGCTCTTGATCCGCGCCAGGG
>CALMID010000162.1 GCA_937863915.1 uncultured Pseudomonas sp. | reverse complement strand
TGGCGTGTCAGCAGCAGGATGCGCGCGGCCGTGCCGGGCAATTGCAGCAACTGCTCGCGATCGCAGGTGCAGGCGCCGGGTGGGCAGGGGGAGCGGATGGGCAGGGGCGAGTTCATGGGTTCTGATCATAGCCAGCTGCGACAAGGCTTGCCTACAGGCCAGTCTGCCGGACTGTGCTGCCGACTCCCTGATGAACTGTACTGGTGATTTTTTTGCTGTTTGCGCTACTGTTTCGGTTCAGTGACGCAGGAAGCCCGAACATGACCAATCTGTTGCTCTATCAACGCATTGCCCAGCAACTGGCCGAGGATATCCGTCGCGGCGTCTACCAGCCGGGTGAGCGCGTGCCGTCGGTGCGCAAGCTCAGCGCGCAGATGAGCGTCAGCCACGCCACCGTGCTGCAGGCCTATGCCAATCTGGAGGACCAGGGCCTGATCCGCGCCCGACCGCAGTCCGGCTACTACGTGCACCAGACCGCCGCGCTGACCGCGCCGACGCCGGCCATTGCCCATGTCGAGAAGCCGGCCTGCGTCACCCGCAGCAGCATCATCAGTGAAGTCCTGCATGCCACCCGCCGCGAAGGCATCTTCCCGCTGGGGGCGGCGGTACCGCACGTGTCCTACCTGCCTGTGCGCGCCCTGCACCAGCAGATCGCCAAGGTCACCCGCTTCAACAGTCCGCAGGCGTTCAGCTACATGTTCAGCCCCGGCTACGAACCGCTGCGTCGCCAGGTGGCGATTCGCATGCGCGATGCCGGCGTGGTGGTCGATCCCAGCGAGGTGGTGATCACCCATGGCTGCGTCGAGGCTATCCACATGGCGCTTCGCGTGCTGACCCAGCCGGGCGACCTGATCGCCACCGAGTCGCCGACCTATTACGGCCTGCTGCAGCTGGCGGATGTGCTGGGCCTGAAGGTCATCGAGATCCCAAGTGATCCGAACACCGGCATCAGCCTGGAAGCGCTGCAGCTGGCCGCCAGCCAGTGGCCGATCAAGGCGCTGGTGACGGCCGGGCGGCTGTCCAACCCGCTCAGCGCGAGCATGCCCGAGGAGCGCCAGAAGCAGTTGCTGAACATGGCCGAGGGCTTCGGCTTTGCCGTGATCGAGGACGATATCTACGGCGAGCTGATGTTCGAGCCCAACGGCGCCAAGGCCATCAAGGCCCATGACCGCAATGGCCAGGTGATCTACTGCTCCAGCTTCTCCAAGACCCTGTCGCCGGGCGTGCGCATCGGCTGGATCATCGCCGGGCGCTACCAGGAGGCCGTGCAGCGCCTGCAGACCTTCAGCACCCACTCGGCCTGCAGCGTGACCCAGATGGGCGTGGCGGCCTACCTGGAAAATGGCGGTTACGACCGTCACCTGCGGCATATCCGCCAGGAGTACCGCAAGAACGTCACGGCCTATCAGCTGGCGGTGCAGCAGTATTTCCCCGAGGGTACGCAGATGACCCGGCCGGCCGGTGGCTTCATCCTCTGGGTCAGCCTACCGGCGCGGGTCAATACCCAAGAGCTGCACCTGCGGGCGCTGGCGGCGGGCATCAGCGTGTCGCCGGGGCTGACCTTCAGTACCACGGAACAGTTCAACCACTGCCTGCGCCTGACCTGCGGCATCCCGTGGAACCGCGAAGCGGAACGGGCGATTCAGACCCTTGGTCGCCTGGCCCACGAGCTGTGCGCCGAGGCGTGACCCGCGCGCCAGAGCTACTGACGCAGTATCAGTACATCCTGCTGGCTCTGGTACACGACATGTCGCGTCGTACTGCCCAGCAGTAGCTCGCTCAGTTTGTGCCGCGGCTGTTGCGCCAGAAGGATCAGATCGCAATCGTGCTGCTTGGTGTAATCGAGAATGCAAAGGCTTGGGTCGCCATGGCGGATCACGCAACGTTGGGCCTGACCCTCCAGGCCAGCAGTCAGTGCGTGAAATTGCTCTTTAGCCAGCTCTTCGGCCTTGTCCTGTAAGCCTTGCAATTCGCTTTCGGCAACGCCTGCCATCTGCAGACGACCACTGAAGGGCAGGTCAAGGGCATGCAGCAGAATCCGCTCGGCCTGTGGCGCGATCTGTTCGGCCAGTTGCAGCAACTTAGCCGAGCGGGGCGAGAAATCTACCGCGATCAGGGCGCGGCGATACGGCGTGCGTGCCATCTGGCGCACGATCAATAACGGGCAGTTGACCTGGCCGAGCAGGCTTATTGGTGTGCTGCCTATCATGGCCTCATGCAGGTGCCCGCTACCGTGCGCGCCGACTACCAGCAGATCGCTGCCCCTGGCATCGACCTCGCGGGAGATGACCTCGCTCGGCTCGCCCTGACGAACCAATATGCCGGGTGCAGGAGTCTCCTGTTCGGCAAAGCGCTCGGCGAGTGCACTCAACTCTTCGTGGCATTGTTGATCCAGCCGCTCCAGGAGCGCCGGATCGTGACCGATCAACCAGCGCTGAACCTGTTGCACCAGGGTTTGTGGCAGGACATGCAAGACGTCCAGCGGAATACCCAGTGCCTGTGTCAGCAGCATGGCCCTGGCCATTGCAAGGTTGCCGGATGCTGACAGATCGGTAGCTGCCAGGCAGTGGGTCAGGGGTTTCATATGCCGCTCTCCTGAGTGTGGATGCGTTGACAGAGTTGTTCAGCGACCAGCTCTACCGCATCGCGGAAGGGAAACAGCAGCGTGGCGGACTCGAGGGACTGCAGTTGCTGCTCCTGGGTTTCGTCACGAATGGCAACGGCTACCGGGCTGGCCGGATGATTAAGACGCAGGCCGTGGACAAGCGTACGGTTGGAATCCAGATCGGGCAGCGTGCTGATCGCCCAGGTTCGAGGTGCAATAGGCAGGCTGGTGAGGAAGTCGGGATCCTGGCTGTCGCCGAAGTGAACACTGAGACCTTCACGCCGCAGCAAGGATACAACCTCGGGGGCAAAATCCACCCCCAGTACGTGCAGTCCGCGTTCGGCAAGGCTGCGGATCAGATGACTACCATACCGGCCGAGGCCGAAGACGATGACATCAGGGTGACGTTCCTCGTTGCGACCTTCCTCCAGAGCCTTTTCGCGGAAGGGATTGCGCCGCTCAAATACTCTCAGCAACGGCCCCAGTCGCTCGTAGAGTGACTGGGAGTAGAGAATCATGTAGGTCGATACGGTGATGGTGATGACCCCGACAAGGGTGGTCAGCCCCAATGCCTCCAGGCCGACATGTCCCAGGGTGATGCCCATGGCGACAAAGACGATGGAGAACTCGCTGATTTGCGCCACCGTGAGCCCCGCCAGCAGGCCTGTGCGGCGGCGATAGCCCATGTAGCCCATGATGGCCATGACGATCAGCGGGTTGCCGATCAGCACGAACAGCGACAATACGGCCGCCGGCAGTACTTCGTCGCCGAGGGTGGAAAACTCGAGTTTGGCGCCAAGGTCGATGAAGAAGAACAGCAGCAGGAAGTCACGGATCCCGGTCAGTCGTGCGCCAATGGCTTCTCGGTAGGGCGTAGAGGCGAGCGCGCAACCGGCCATGAAGGCGCCGGCTTCCTTGGAGAAGCCGGACCATTCAC
>CALMID010000161.1 GCA_937863915.1 uncultured Pseudomonas sp. | reverse complement strand
GATCACTGGCCGATCGGCAGCTGGATCGGCGATTGCTGCGGCTGCTCGGCGCGGGCTTTGGCAGCTGCCGCTTGCGCATCGGCTTCGGCCTTGGCCTTGGCGCGGGCGGTGGCTTCCAGCTCGGCCAGGCGCTCCGGGTTGATCAGCTGCAGGCGCATGGCCATCTGCTGCACCAGATCACGGCGGATCTCGCCACGCAGCTGAGCGGCTTCTTCGTCAGAGCCGATCAGGTTGTTGCCGTCCTGTACGTAGACCTTCTGCACTTCCACCTGATCCTGCAGCAGGAGCAGGCCGTCGCGGCTCTTGATCTGGTAGTCAAGGGTGCTGGTCAGTTGGGTTTCCGCGCTACGGGTATTAGTGGTGTAGCTGGCGGTGCGCTGGCTTTCCTGTTCGTTGGCCAGGTCCAGGGTGTAGGGCGCGGCGGTGCTCACCTTGACCTGGCTGCTTTGCAGCAGGTCGCGCAGTTGCTTGTAGGTCTCGCCGTAGCTGTTGCGGGCCGTCAGGTTGATTTCCTTGATGGCGAACTGGGTGTCGCCGGTGCCGCGCAGCTGAAAGCCGCAGGCGCCGAGGAGGGTGGCCAGGCCGATTACCAGCAGATTCCGTTTCATCATTCTCTCTTTCCCCTTGCTGAGTTCCGCCGCAGCGCGGGCTGCGACGGCCTGGATCAGTTCGCGACTATTCAGTTGGCAACAATGTTGACCAGTTTGCCTGGTACCACGATGACCTTGCGAATGGTCAGGCCGTCGAGGTAGCGAAGGACGTTTTCGTTGCCGCGTGCTGCCGCTTCGACTTCTTCGCGGGTGGCGGCGGCCGGCACTTCGATCTGGCCACGCAGTTTGCCATTGACCTGGATGACCAGGGTCAGGCTGTCCTGCACCAGGGCGCTTTCGTCGACCTGCGGCCACTGCGCATCGATGATGGCGCCGCTGTTGCCCAGTTCCTGCCACAGCGCATGGCTGATGTGCGGGGTGATCGGCGCCAGCAGCAGGGCCACGGTCTGCAGGCCTTCCTGCAGGAGGGCGCGGTCCTGCGCGGTGGCGGTCGGTGCCTTTTCCAGCACGTTCATCAGGGTCATCACGGCGGCGATGGCGGTGTTGAACTTGTGGTGCAGGCCGACGTCATTGCTGGCCTGCTTGATGGCCAGGTGGATGGCGCGGCGCACGGCCTTCTGCTCGTCGCTCAGGCTGGCGATATCCAGTGCACCCGGTAGACCGGCGCTGACATGGCTGTGGGCCAGGCGCCAGACGCGGCGCAGGAAGCGGCTCGCGCCCTCGACGCCGGAGTCGGACCACTCCAGGCTCATGTCGGGCGGCGAGGCGAACATCATGAACAGGCGGCAGGTGTCGGCGCCGTAGGCGTCGATCATGGCCTGCGGGTCCACGCCGTTGTTCTTCGACTTGGACATCTTCTCGGTGCCGCCGATCTCCACCGGCAGGCCGTCGGTTTTCAGCTTGGCGCCGATGACCTTGGCCTTGGCATCACGCTCGACTTCCACGTCGGCCGGGTTGAACCAGTCCTTGCCGCCGTTTTCCAGGGTGCGGTAGTAGGTCTCGGCGACCACCATGCCCTGTGTCAGCAGGTTCTTGAACGGCTCATTGGAGCTGACCAGACCTTCGTCGCGCATCAGCTTGTGGAAGAAGCGCGCGTACAGCAGGTGCAGGATGGCGTGCTCGATGCCGCCGATGTACTG
>CALMID010000160.1 GCA_937863915.1 uncultured Pseudomonas sp. | reverse complement strand
GAAGGCGCTGCAGCAGCTCCGGCGCCATGAACTCACCACCCTCGTTGCACTGCGCGACAAAGGCAAAGTCATCATCCAGTTGCCGCAGCTGTTCGGCCAAAGCCTGCTGCGCGGCCGCAGCATCGGCACCGGCAGCAATCGCCTGCCAGCAGGCCACTTCGGCATCGCGCTTGAGCACCTCGAAACGCATGCGTACTTCATGGATACGGTCGTACAGCGTTTCGAGCTTGGTCGCCTTGTCCACCACATACTCGGGCGTGGTGACCTTGCCGCAGTCGTGCAACCAGGCCGCAATATGCAGTTCTTCCCACTGTTCGTCGCTGAGGGCGAAACTGGCGAATGGTCCGTCACGCTCGGCGCAGGCCGCCCGCGCCAGCATCTTGGTCAACTCCGGCACCCGCTGGCAGTGACCTCCGGTATAGGGGCTCTTGGCATCGATCGCCCCGGCGATCAGCTGGATAAAGGACTCCAGCAGCACCTTCTGCTCATCGATCAGACGCTGGGTATTCAGGGCCACGGCCGAGGTGGTCGACAGCGCCTCGACGAACGCCATCAGCTCCGGACTCAGCTTGTGCTGCTGTTCATCGACCAGCAATGCCAGTACGCCGAGCAGATCGCCGGCCCGGCTCTTGAGCGGCAGCACCCACAACGAGACGGGTTTGTTGATGTCGCTGAGCAACGGCAAGTAGGTCTGCAGCTCTTCGGCAGACAACGGGCAAGGCTTACCTGCGCGCATGGCCCGTACCACCGGGTGACCATGAGCCATGGCTAGTTCGATACTGTTGTCCGAATCCCCCTCCAGCAAACTACCCCCCCAGCGTGCACGCGCCAGCGTGATATGGCTGGCATCGGCATCGGCCAGGTAGATCAGGCTACCTTCGGCATTGGTAATTTCCTGCATTTCCCGCAACAGATGGGCCAGCAGGCGCTGGAAGTTCGTTTCACTCGACAGTGCAATCGACAGCTCAAGGAAGCGGTGAATCGTGCTTTTCATGTTGCCCATGGCACGGGACAGATCGACAACCTCGGCAATCTGCGACTCGACCTTGACCGGATCATCGAAGTCAAAACGCTCGATCTTCTCCGCCTCGGCGGTCAGTGCGTGCAATGGCTTTGACGCCAGACGCGCCATGGCCAATGCCAGCATGACACCCAGCACCAGCAGGGCAACGGCAATCAACATGCCGCGCCAGCGCAGCTCAAAAGCCTCGGCCAGCAACTCCGCGTGCGGCGTGGCCATCAGCAGGGTCAAGGCCTGCCCGCCAACCGTAGGCAACGCAATGCATATGCCCTGCCAGTCATCACCGGCAACGGCAAAGGTCAGTTCATCCTTGCCGCTCTGGTTCAACTCACTGACCAACTGATGGAGCATCGGTGCAGGCAATTCACCCAGACGCGGCAGGCGCATTTTGCCGCGCCCGTCATCGATCATTTCCGGCGCGCCCTTTTGCCAGCCGAGCACCTCCCCCATCGCATTGAGCAGGGCAATATTGCTGCCCGGAGTGACTTTGATTTCCTGCAGCAGGGTATTGAGGGATTGCAGCGTGACATCGACGCCAGCCACTGCCCGGCCATTCTCAGCGGGGTAGGCAAAGGTCACGCCCACCTGACCGCTGCTGAAAAATCGGTAAGGGTCGGTGACATAGAGATCACCACGCTGCTTGGCACTGAGAAACCAGGGCCTGCTGCGTGGATCAAACTGGTAGTCGGGCTTGATCCGCCGTTCGATGACCTGAAAGTCCAGGCCAATGAAAATATGCTCGCCTACCGGCTTGCCATCGACGACCTGAATGCTCTGCACCAACCATTGTGTACCCGCCGGCGCCTGGAATAACGCCGCCAACGCAGGCTCATTGCGCCAGGGCCGAATCATGAAGAAGTCGCCATTGTCATAGCCCATATACAGGGCCGTGATCGCCGGATGACTGTCCAGGGCTGTGATCAGAAATGGCAGGCTATCCAGCCGCTCCTGCAGGTTGTCGGCGTCGATCAATTGCTGCTGCGCCAGCAGCGAAACCGTGCCGACGGTTGGCCGGTAAAGGGCATCCAGCTCGGCAATCGCGCGCTGGCCAACCAGTTCGAAGTGTTTTTTCGCGCCGTTGACCATCAGTGCACTGGTCTGCATAAATTGATAGCTATTGCTGACCAGCGCAAATGCCAGCAACAGTCCAACAAACAGATACGAGATGTGCACGTAGAGCGGAATTCGACGCGATGGCATAGCACGCTTCCCTGTCAGCGATATGCCTTCAACTATAGGAGTTCATGGGCTACGCGTCTGTGCCCGATGCCTGGCTCGCGCAATAAAAAGCCCCCGACCAGCGGAGGCTTTTTCAAACAGATCTTGAGCTTTACAGCGCGGCCAGGCCCAGTGCCAGATCGGCCTTGAGATCATCAAGCTCTTCAAGGCCCACTGCGATGCGAATCAGGCTGTCGCGGATGCCGGCCTTGGCCCGATCCTCCGGGCTCAGACGACCATGGGTGGTCGTACCCGGATGGGTGATGGTGCTCTTGGCATCACCCAGGTTGGCGGTGATGGAAAACAGCCGGGTAGCGTCGATGAATCGCCAGGCGCCGTCCTTGCCACCCTTGACCTCGAAGCTGACCACCGCGCCAAAACCCTTCTGCTGGCGCTTGGCCAGTTCATGCTGAGGATGGCTCGGCAAGCCCGCGTAGTAGACCTTCTCCACCTGTGGCTGCTGCTCCAGCCACTCGGCCAGTTGCTGCGCCGTGGCACAGTGGGCCTGCATGCGCAGACGCAGGGTTTCCAGGCCCTTGAGGAACACCCAGGCATTGAACGGACTGAGCGTCGGGCCGGCGGTACGCAGGAAACCAACCACTTCCTTCATCTGCTCGCCACGACCGGCGACCACACCGCCCAGGCAACGGCCCTGACCGTCGATGAACTTGGTCGCCGAATGGATCACGATATCGGCCCCCAGTTTGAGCGGCTGCTGCAACACCGGGGTGCAGAAGCAGTTGTCGACCACCAGCTGTGCGCCGTTGGCATGAGCCACTTCGGCCAGCGCAGCGATATCCACCAGTTCGGCCAGCGGATTGGACGGCGACTCGACGAAGAACAGCTTGGTGTTGGCCTTGCAGGCGGCCTGCCACTGGCCCAGATCAGCCAGGGCGACGTAATCGACCTGGATACCGAAGCGCTTGAAATACTTCTCGAACAGGGTGACGGTAGCACCGAAGACGCTGCGCGACACCAGGATATGATCACCTGCCGAGCACAGGCTCATTACGCAGGCCATGATCGCCGCCATGCCCGAAGCGGTCGCCACCGCCTGCTCGGCGCCTTCCAGGGCCGCCATGCGTTCCTCGAAGGTCCGCACCGTCGGATTGGTATAGCGCGAGTAGACGTTGCCGGCGACCTCACCGGAGAAACGCACGGCGGCGTCAGCAGCACTGCGGAAGACGTAGCTGGAGGTCATGAACAGGGCTTCGCCATGCTCGCCTTCCGGCGAGCGGCGCTGGCCGGCACGCACCGCCAGCGTATCGAAACCTGCTTCGCTGAGGTCGCTATCCAGCCGCCCTGCCTGCCACTCGTTGCTCATGCTTTTGCCTCTAAGGGCGGCCTAAGCCGCCCTGCCCTCAGTTGTTGTACAGGTCGATGATCGCGCTGACCACGTTGACCTTGTTCTTCGAAGCGTCGTTGCGCGCCTGCTCGATCTTGTTCAGGTAGGCCTCGTCGACGTCACCGGTGACGTACTTGCCGTCGAACACCGCACAGTCGAAGTTGTCGATCTTCACCTTGCCACCACCAACCGCCTCGATCAGGTCCGGCAGGTCCTGATACACCAGCCAGTCGGCACCGATCAGCTCGGCCACTTCCTCGGTAGTGCGGTTGTGCGCAATCAGCTCATGGGCACTGGGCATGTCGATGCCATACACGTTCGGGTAACGCACAGCCGGTGCCGCGGAGCAGAAGTAGACGTTCTTCGCCCCAGCTTCACGGGCCATCTGGATGATCTGCTTGCAGGTCGTGCCGCGCACGATGGAG
>CALMID010000159.1 GCA_937863915.1 uncultured Pseudomonas sp. | reverse complement strand
TTGGCTCCGCGACCTGGACTCGAACCAGGGACCCAATGATTAACAGTCATTTGCTCTACCGACTGAGCTATCGCGGAACTTCGGTCTTCCAATCTCAGCTGCCGGATCAGATTAATCTGTTCCCGCATCTGAGGCGCGCCATTTTACGTTTCCGCGACGCCCTGTCAACCCCTTGATTTACAACTCACTCGTATTCTTTGCAGGGCACTGCGCGAGCTGCTATATCTAGCCGAGATGTGATCACAAGCACAGATGTGCACTCAGCACACACGTTCGACACCAGACGCCACTCTCTTTGACTGCCCTGATCGATATGCGCCCCCACCGCCTCAATGGCCTGCTTCGCAGGAATGCATCATGAATGAACAGGACAGCAAGCCAAACGTCGTTTCCCTGAGCAGCCGGATGGCACAGCCGCGCTTCAGCGAACTGCTGCAGGGCTGCCGCCAGTTGTTGCTCAACCACCTGGCCAAACAGCTGGAAGCGGTATTTGCCGGCGTCGATGACGCGCTCTTCGAGTGCGCCGACAAGGCCAGCAGCAACAGTGAGCAAACCCTGTATTTCGACAGCATGCGCGAGATCCGTAAGCAGCGCGTGCACCTGGAACGGGCCTACCATCAGTGGCTCGGCCAGAAGCTCAGCGCCTTTGCTGAAGGCCGCTGCCAGACGGCAGTGAGCGAACAGGTCGGCCTGGACGACCTGAGTCTGGTGCATAACGACGATTACGAGGAAAGCCTGCAGGTCACCAACATGACCAGCCGGGTCAACGCCCGCTGCGCACAAGCGCTGTTTGGCCTGGAGCAGCGCCTGGCCCTGCTCAACAACGGTCTCAAGCCGCGCGAGGAAGACAATCCCTTCGGCCCGCGCCTGATCGCCCAGGCTTTCCGCGAGGCGCTGAAAGACTCGCCGTTCCCGCTGAGTATTCGCCTGACCTTGTACCACTTGTTCGATCAGTACCTGATGAGCAGCCTGGACAGCCTGTTTGCCGAACTCAATCAGAAACTGATTGAAGCAGGCCTGCTGCCCAACCTGAAGTACCGCCCAACCCAGGCGGCCGGCCGCAGCAGTCCGCCAGTCGCCTCACCGGCGGCGCCTCAGCCCAGCACCGAGCAACTGACTCAAAGTCATGCTCAGGCCACGGAGCAGGTTGTGCCAGCTGTCTACAGCGGCTTCAACCCCCAAGGCGGCGGTAGCCCGGCATCGAGCGTCGCCACGCCCGCGGACAATAGCTTACCGGGCGAGAGTAACGGCCAGGCCGGCGAGCAAAGCCCGGCGCAGCTGTTCTCCGACCTCAGCTCGCTCATGGCCCAACAGCGCCAGCAAGCGCCCCACGCGCCACTGTTCGGCGGCTCGCGCAGCATTGCCAGTTATGCTCCGCAGGGCGCGCACAGCACCTACAGCGCCAGCGAACTGCTCAACGCCCTCAATCGCCTGCAACAAAGCTCCGGTCAGGACCTGCAGAGCCGCCTGCAACAACCCCAGGCGGTGGAAGGCCTCAAAGCCGAGCTGCATGAACAGCTGGAAGCCATCAGCCAGTTGCCCGGCCAACAAAAACTGGCCGACGACGAAGCCGATGTGATCGACCTGGTCGGCATGCTGTTCGACTTCATCCTTGATGACGATAACCTGCCGGATAACTGCAAGACCGCGCTGTCACACCTGCACACGCCCTACCTGAAGGTCGCCCTGCACGACAAGGCACTCTTTACCCAGCACCACCACCCGGCCCGCCAGCTGCTCAACAGCATGGCCCAGGCGGGCGTGCTGTATGGCGGCGAAGGCGATGACCGCGGTCTGCTGGCGAAGATGCACTGGGTGGTCGAGCGGGTCATCCACAGCTTCAATGGCGACCTGCAGCTGTTCGACAGCCTGCTGGAAGAATTCAATGAATACGTCGCCACCCTCAAGCACAAGGTCGAGCTGCGCGAGCGGCGCGCCGTGGAGGCTGCCAAGGGCCGCGACAAGCTGCTCGGCGCGCGTCAGCAGGCCGTCGAAGCCATCGAAAAATGCCTGCATGGCCGCGATCTGCCGCCACTGCTGAAGAACTTTCTCGAACTGACCTGGACCGACGTGCTGGTGTTCATCCTCCTGCGCGGCGGCGAGCGCAGCGGCGAATGGCAGAAAGCCTGCGACACCGCCGAGCAACTGGCCTGGAGCGGTACGCCGCTGGACGAGAATGGCCGCGTGCAACTCGGTCAGCTGCGTATCGGCCTGCTCGAAGAGTTGCGCAAAGGGCTGGAGCTGCTCGGCGGCTATCACGAAGACGGCATCCGTCGCCTGCTGCAGGACATAGTCGCCTGTCAGCACGCCGTGCAGGCCAAACAGCCGCAGCTGGCCGCCAGGCTCAAGCCGCAACTGCAGGAGAGCGCCCTCGGCGCCATGCTCGGCGAAGACGCCGAACTGGCCAAGGCGCCGCGACCGAAAGGCACGCTGTCAGCTCGCGCCCAGGGTTTCGTCAAGGAACTGGAAAATCTGGAGTTCGGCGTCTGGTTCGAGTTCGTCAACGGCGACGACACGCAAACCCTCAAGCTGTCCTGGTTCAGCCCGACCACGCGCAACTACATGTTCGTCGATCATGCGGGCCAACGCGTGGCCGTCAAACCCATCGGCCAGTTGGCTGAAGAAATGGAACAGGGCAAAGCTCGCCTGCTGCCCCGCGAACGCAACGCCCCCCTGGTGGACCGCGCCCTGGGCGCCATCTACCGGGCCTTGCAACGCTTCACCGGACGCACACCCAGCACGGCACATTGACTAGCGAATGCAATCCGGCCGCTCGAACGGCCTGAGGAGCGAGAATGGATGAACGACGCCTGCACAGCCGCCACGCCACCGAGGTGACGCTGGAGGTCTTCGATGTGCACAGCGGGCGCCGCCTGGGCCGCATTGTCGACCTGTCGCTGGACGGCTTCATGCTGTTCAGCGAAGAGCCCATCGCCGCCGACTCGGTGTGGGAGTGCCGCCTGCAGCCCTGCCCGCCACTGGATGAGCTTTCCCCCGTAGAGTTGGGCGCCGACTGCCTGTGGAGCCGCCCCGGCGCCGACAACCAGCACTGCTGGGCGGGCTTTCACATCATCGATATCGACGACAGCAACAGCGCCCATCTGGAGTCGCTACTCGAGCACCTCTGAAGCCAGGCGCCGTGGAGCCCGTGCGCCGAGCAATCGCAGGCGCACCAGAACCCACGGCATCAGGGCTGCCACAAACAGGCCCATGATCAGGCCACGCACCACCTGCCACAGCCAGTTCTGCAGCGGCCACAGCTCCGCCAGCGCCTTGAGTGCCACCTGCAACAACACAAATGCTCCGGCCCCCAGCGCCGCCGCCAACAGCCGACGCCAGGTCGCAACCTGCGCATGGCTATCCAGCCAGCGGCCTTCCAGACGATAACCGAGCAGCACCCCGACCAGCATCGCCGCCAGCAACGGCACGTAATGCGGCGCCGTGCCCTGCCAGGCCAGCTGAAAGCCCAACGCCAGCAGCACGATAAGCCCCAGGTGCCAGAAGGCATTCGCCTCGCGCCACCAACGCAGCGGCTGCACCAAGGCGAAACCGAGCAGGGTCAGCGCGCCGAGCAACGCCCCGCCCAGCACATCTTCCAGATCGTGAGCCCCCAGATACAGGCGACTGAAAATGATGCCGCTGACCACTACCCCACTGAGCAGCCACATCCAGCGCTGGCGCAACTCATAGGCCAGCCACAGCCAGAGCACCACGGCGATCTGCGCATGACCACTGGGCAGACCAAAGCTCTCCCCCACTTCGTGGTCCATGCGGTAGTCCAGCGCCGGACGGGGGTCCTGCCAGAGATCCTTGCAGAACGCATTGAACACCGCGGTAAAGGCCACCAGCAGGAACAGGCGCAGGAACAACGGTTTGTTCCAGGCCCAGTAACCCAGCGGCAGGAAGAACAGGATGAATTTCTCGTAACCCAGCTGGGTGAAGCCATGCATCAGCGGCGTCAGCCAGTCGTGGCGCAAGGGCAGGACCCAGGACAGGTCGTGAAGAATCTCGGGCATAAGTGCCTCTGGTTATGGAGTGTGATCGGCTCGCGCAGTCTGGCGCCGCCCCGCGCCCCGCACAATCCCCGCACCGGCTATCCGGCCAACCGGCACAGTGTCTGGCGCAACCACTGATTACCCGCCTCCTGTTCAGCGCGCCGTGGCCAGTACAGATTCAGCGTCACCGCCGGCAGCTCAATCGGCAGCGGCAGCAAGCGATTGCCCAGTCCGACATTGAGCAACTCGGCGTAGCGTCGCGGCATGGTCAGCAACCAGTCGCTGTGCTGCACCAGCAAAGCGGCCGAAAGATAGTGCTGACAGCGCTGACGTACCTGCCGCTGCAAACCAAGACGCCCCAGCGCCAGATCTTCGACGCAAATGCCGCGCCGCCGCGAAGTCACCGCCACATGCTCGGCCGCCAGGTAACGTTCGCAATCGAGTTCACCCACAAAGGCGGGACCGGCCACCACGCACAACGAATCCTGCAACAGCTGGCACTGATGCAGCTCGGCATCGGTTGGGCGGGCAATTTCCACGGCCAGATCAATGCGTCCGAGCTCCAACTCTCGACGAAGCTCGGCCCAGTGCAGACTGCTACTACGCAGCTCCACCTGCGGCGCTACCTGAGCAAGATGCGCAATCAGCTGCGGCAGCACCACTGGCTCCATCTGCTCCGGCAGGTTGAGCACAAAACTGCGGCGATCCTGCTGCGGATCGAACCCCTGAGCTCGCTGCAGACTGCGCTGCAAACCTGCTAGCGCATCGAGAATGCCTGGCGCCAGCTGTTCAGCCATCGGTGTTGGCGTGACCCCGCGCCCCTCGCGCACAAAGAGGGCATCGCCCAGCTGCTCACGCAAACGGGTTAGCGCATGACTGACAGCCGGCTGACTGAGGTGCAACAAACCTGCCGCACGGGTCAGATTGCGCTCCTGCCAAACCGCCTCAAAGACCCGCAACAGGTTCAGATCAAAGCGCCCCAAGACGGACCATTCATGCGTTTTATTCATGGACATAGCATCCAGATCGGAAGTGAACAGCCTAGCATTGGCGCAACCGCTGAAAACCATGCATAGCATTCATGGATAACCATGCATAAGTCGCAGTTCTCGCGAGCCTGGGCAGCACTTAGCATGCCGGCCAACAACAATAAGCGGAGCCACCGCCATGGACGAACAGCACTACCTTGCCCAGCTCGCCGACTTGCAGGCCGCCGCCTGGCCACCCGGCGTGCCGCGCACCCCGCACTACCCGCACGGCGAACAGCCCCTGAGCGAATACCTGCGCGCCTGGGCGCGCCAGCAGCCCGAGGCCATCGCCCTGGACTTCTACGGCCACAGCCTGAGCTGGGCCGAGCTGGACCGGTTGTCCGACCGCTGCGCCGCATTGCTGGCCGAGCTGGGCGTGCAGCCGGGTGACCGCGTTGCCCTGTTCATGCCCAACTGCCCGCAGCTGCACATCGCCTTCTACGGCCTGCTCAAGTGCGGCGCCGTGTATGCGCCGGTCAGCCCGCTGAGCAAGGCATTGGAACTGAGCTACCAGCTCAAGGACAGCGGCGCCCGGGTGATCCTCTGCTTCGACCAGCTGCTGCCGGTGGTGCGCGCCGTGCGCGAGGACTGCGCGCTGCGCCATATCCTGGCCACCAGCCTCAGCGAACTGCGCCCGGAGCAGCCGAGCATTCCCTTGCCCGACCTGCTGTTGGCGCCGCAAGTCAGCGGCGATGACTTCATCGACTTCTACCCGGCCCTGGCCGCCTGCACGGCGCCGGCGCCAACGCACCGCCCGCAGCTGGATGACCTCGCCGCGCTGAACTACACCGGCGGCACCACCGGCCTGCCCAAGGGCTGCATGCACAGCCACCGCGACATGCTCTACACCTGCGCCAGCTTCATCCCCACGGCACTCGGCCTGACGCCCGGCGACACCCTGCTCAACTTCCTCCCGGAGTTCTGGATCGCCGGGGAAAACGCCGGTCTGCTGTTCCCGGTGTTCAGCGGCTGCCGCCTGGTGCTGCTGGCGCGCTGGGATGCAGCGGCCTTCATGGCCGCCGTGCAGCACTACCGGGTCAGCCACTGCGGCCTGCTGGTGGACAGCGCCGCCGAGGTGCTCGACCACCCGCAGGTGGCTGACTACGACCTGCGTTCGCTGCAGCGCACCGGCAGTATCTCCTTTATCAAGAAGCTGACCCGCGACTACCGCGCACACTGGCGGGCACTGACCGGCTGCAACCTGTTCGAGTTCAGCTTCGGCATGACCGAAACCCACACCTGCGACACCTTTACCTGGGGCCTGCAGGAGGACGACTTCGACCTCACCAGCGCGCCGACCTTCGTCGGCCTGCCGGTGCCCGGCACCCAGTTCAAGGTCTGTGACTTCGCCACCGGCGAGCTGCTGCCGCTGGGCAGCGAAGGCGAGCTGTGCCTGCGCAGCCCGGCGCTGATGCACGGCTACTGGCAACGCCCGGAAGAGTCCGCCGCCGCGCTCAGGGACGGCTGGCTGCACACCGGCGACCTCGGCCAGATGACCGAGCAAGGCTTTATCCGCTACCTCGGCCGGCGCAAGGAAATGCTCAAGGTCAACGGCATGAGCGTGTTCCCCAGCGAGCTGGAAGCCCTGCTCGGGCAACATCCGGCCCTGCTGGCAAGCGCGGTGATCGGCCGCCCCGACGCCCAGCGCGGCCAGCAGCCGGTGGCCTTCGTCGTGCTCAAGCCCGGCAGCGCGGAAGATGCCGCCAGCCTGAGCGCCTGGTGCAGGGAGGCCATGGCCATCTACAAAGTGCCTGAGATCCGCGTGGTCGCGGCGCTGCCGATGACCGCCACCGGCAAGGTGAAGAAGAACGAACTGGAGAACCTGCTGTGAACGCGCCCTTTCAAGCCATCCTGATCGCCAACCGCGGCGAGATCGCCATCCGCATCGCCCGCGCCTGCGCCGACCTGGACATCCGCTCGGTGGCGGTATTCGCCGAAGACGACGGCGCCAGCCTGCACACGCGCAAGGCCGACCTGGCCGTGCCGCTGCGCGGGCGCGGCGTGCCGGCCTACCTCGACATGGATCAGCTGATCGAGGTGGCCAGAGCCCAGGGCTGCGACGCCATCCACCCCGGCTACGGCTTTCTCTCCGAGAACGCCGATTTCGCCAAGCGCTGCCAGGCCGCCGGCATCGTCTTTATCGGCCCTGATCCGAGCGTGCTGGAACTGTTCGGCGACAAGGCCGCCGCCCGCGCCCTGGCCGAACGCTGCGGCGTGCCGCTGGTGGCCGGCATCAACCAGGCGGTGAGCCTGGAACAGGCCCAGGCCTTCTGCGCCGAGCATGGCGCGGTGATGCTCAAGGCCCTGGCCGGCGGCGGCGGGCGCGGCATGCGCGCGGTGTTCGAGCCGGCCGAGCTGGCCGAGGCTTTCGCGCGCTGCCAGTCCGAGGCCCAGGCGGCGTTCGGCAACGGCGCCCTGTATGTCGAGCAACTGGTTCGCCAGGCACGGCATATCGAGGTGCAGGTGCTTGGCGACGGCAGCACGGTCAGCCACCTGTGGGAGCGCGACTGCAGCCTGCAGCGGCGCAACCAGAAACTGGTGGAAATCGCCCCCAGTCCCGACCTCGACGCCAAGGTGCGCGCGGCGATCATCGACTGCGCCCTGCAACTGGCCGACGCGGTGAACTACCGCGGCATCGGCACCTTCGAGTTTCTCCTCGATGAGAGCCAACCCGGCAAGTTCTACTTTATGGAAGCCAACCCGCGGGTACAGGTGGAACACACCGTGACCGAACAGGTCACCGGTGTCGACCTGCTGCAGACCCAGATCCAGCTGATTGCCGGCGCTTCCCTTGACCAGCTGGGCCTGCGCCAGCCGCCGGCCGTGCAGGGCTGCGCCGTGCAGCTGCGGATCAACCTGGAAACCCTGCACGCCGACGGCAGCACGCGCCCGGCGGTCGGCACCCTCAGCGCCTTTGATCCGCCCAGCGGCCCCGGCCTGCGCGTGGACGGCTACGGCTACGCCGGCTACCCGGTCAGCCCCAGCTACGACTCGCTGCTGGCCAAGCTGATCGCCACCGCCCCCGACTACCCGGCGGCCCTGCGCCGCGCCTACCGCGCGCTGTGCGAATTCCGCCTGGACGGCGTGGCGAGCAACCTGCATCTGCTGCAGAACCTGCTGCGCCTGCCCGAGGTGCAGGGCAACCGGGTCAGCACCCGCTTCGTCGAGAGCCGCCTGGCAGAGCTGCTCGCCGCCCAGCCTGCGGCCCACGCCCATCACCATTTCGCCGCC
>CALMID010000158.1 GCA_937863915.1 uncultured Pseudomonas sp. | reverse complement strand
CTGGATGACGTGCTGGCGGAGATGATCGAACGCTTCGAGCAGCTGGAGGGCGAGCGCTATCTGGTGATTACCGGCGATCATGGCCAGCTGCTGGGCGAGCAGGGCCGCTGGGGGCATAACGATCTGCAGCCACAGGTCGCCGAAGTGCCTGTGCTGATCATCGCCCGTGATGCTCCGCCCGATGCCTTGCAGGCGCTCAGCGCGCAGCAGTGGATCAGTCACTATGAGCTGGGGGTGTGGCTGGCGGAGCGAATGGGCAGTCGAGTTGAAAACCCCAATCTGCAGAACGGGGAGCACTTCGTGCAGGGCAAGCAGCTGTTCGGCGACAACCTCATCCAGCGTGTGACTGAAACCCCTGACGGCTTGCGTTACGACAAGCCCTATCTGCTCAGCCGCTGGCTGGATGACCTCAACCGGCAAGGGCATCGCGCCGGTGCGGAGCCGCTGTGCACGGCCGACGCGGCCTGCTGAGCACGCTCAGCGCCGGTTGAGCACACTCAGCAGGGCCGCGCTCTCGGCATCGCCGACGCCATCGTGGCGGGCCGGGCGGTACTTCATCTGGAAGGCCGCGAGCACGTTGCGGGTCTGCTCGTCGAACTCGCCGCTGAAGGCAATGCTGTAGCCGACCTGAGCCAGCTGCTGCTGGAACCACAGGGCGTCGGGCAGGCGCTGGTTAAAGCCGGGCTGCAGGGCGGCCACCTGCCGGGCATCCGGCCAGCGGATCAGCCCGGCCTCGGCCAGACGCTGCCAGGGAAACAGCGGGCCGGGATCGACCTTGCGCTGCGGGGCGATGTCGCTGTGGCCGATGATGCTGTCGATCGGCAGGTGATGGCGCTGCACGATATCCTTGAGCAGGGCAATCAGCGCACTGATCTGCGCCTCGCTGTAGGGCTGCCACTGGCGCCCGTCAGCCCCCTCGCGATAACCCTCGTTGACCAGTTCGATGCCGATGCTGCTGGCATTCAGCCAGGTGCGCCCGCGCCACTGGCTGTCACCGGCATGCCAGGCGCGGCGGTCTTCGTCCACCAGCTGGTAGACGGTGGCCGGCGCCGCATCGATCAGGTAATGGCTGCTGACGCTGCCCTGGGTGAGCAGCTGCAGCGAGCGCTCGACGCCCGTGGAGGTGTAGTGCACCACCACATACTGCACGCGGCTGCTGTGATTGGCGGAAGGGTGCTCGCGGTTGATCTTCAGGCCGCCGGCACAACCGGCCAGCAGCAGGCACAGACTCAGGGACAGCAGGAAACGGCTCATGGGGTGATATGCAGGATGCTCTGTAGGTTATCCAGCAGCATATCGACACTGAGCATGATCAGCAGCATCCCGGTCAGGCGCTCCACCGCATTCAGCCCGCGCGCGCCCAGCCATTTGTGCAGGCGGGTGGCCTGCGAGAGGATCAGCGCCGTGCCGGCCCAGGCCAGCAGAACCGCCGCATACAACTCCCACAGCGGGCCGTCGTGGGTGTTGCGCAGGGTCATCAGCAGCGCCAGCGCCGAAGGGCCGGCCACCGCCGGAGTGGCCAGCGGCACCAGCAGCGGCTCACCGTCCGGCACCTCGCCGAGCAACCCCTGGGGCGAGGGAAAGATCAGGCGCAGGGCAATGATGAAGAGGATGATGCCGCCGGCGATGGCGATCGACTCGCGCGACAAACCCAGGCCCTTGAGCAGCCATTCGCCGAAGGTAAGAAACAGCAGGAGCAGGCCGAGGGCGAACAGCAGTTCGCGCAGCACCACGCGCAGGCGGCGCTCGGGGGCCACCCCTTTGAGTGCCGCGAGGAAGATGGCGATGTTGCCGAAGGGGTCGGTGACCAGAAAGATCAGTACGGCGATGCCGAGAATGTCCATGAGGCAGTTCCTGAGAATCAATGACTGCAGTGTAGGGCCTCGGGCAAACGTGACGAAACGCCGATTTCCGACCTAAACCATCGGCAAATGCGACCAACGGCCAGCGCCGGCTGCCGGCGGACCTTTCGTAGCGCGTTGGTCAGTTTATGCTCAAGGCATCGCTACCCCGCCGAGGGTCTGGTCATGCTCCGTTCGTTGCTGTGGTTCAAACAGGATTTGCGTCTCGATGATCATCCGGCGCTGCAGGCGGCCGAGTCGGCCGATGAGCTACTCGCCGTGTATGTGCTCGACCCGCAGCTGTTCGAGGCCAGCGCCCTGGGCCCGCGCCGCCTCGGCGTGCACCGCGCGCGCTTTCTCCTCGAATCGCTGACCACCCTCGACCATGGCCTGCGTCAACTCGGCTCGCGCCTGCTGGTGCTGCAGGGTCAGGCCGAGCAACTGATCCCCGAACTGGTCCAGCGCCTGCAGCTCGACGAAGTGCTGACCCTTGAGGAAATTGCCCCGGAAGAACGCCAGCAGGTGCAGCGTGTGCGTCAGCAGCTCGGGCAGGTCAGCCTGCGCGAGCTGCCCGGCAATCACCTGCTCAGCCGCGAGCAGTTGCCCTGCCTGGTCGCCCAGTTGCCGTCGATGTTCAGTCAGTTCCGCCAGTTGCTGGAAGAGCGCGTGCTGGTGTTCCAGCCCCGGCCGCTGCCTGCACGTCTGCCCCTGCCGCCCCAGGGCAGCGCCCCGCTGTTCGGGCCCCTGCCGACTCTCAACCAGCTGGGCCTCGGCGAGCCAGTTCCGGTAGCCAACAGCGCCTTTCCCTTTGCCGGTGGCGAAAGCGCGGCGCAGGCACGCCTGCGCGACTACCTGTGGGTCAGCCAGAACGTGCGCACCTATCAGGAGACGCGCAACGGCCTGGTCGGCAGCGAATATTCCAGCAAGCTGTCGCCCTGGCTGGCCAATGGCAGCCTGTCGCCACGTCGGGTGATGGCGGAACTGCGCCGCCATGAGAGCCGCTACGGGCGCAACGAGTCGACCCTGGCGCTGACCGATGAGCTGTACTGGCGAGAGTTTTTCCGCTGGACCCTGGTGCGCCATGGCAGCGCCCTGTTCCAGGCCGGCGGGCTGAAAGCCACCGTCCTGGCACCGCGGCAGGTCGACCAGCGCTACCAGCAATGGTGCCAGGGGCGCACCGGAATGCCGCTAGTGGATGCCAATATGCGCGAGCTGGCGGCCACCGGTTTCATGTCCAACCGCGGGCGGCAGATCGTCGCCAGCTACCTGATCAACGATCTGCAGCAGGACTGGCGACATGGCGCCGCCTGGTTCGAGGAGCACCTGCTGGATTACGATCCGGCCAGCAACTGGGGCAACTGGGCCTACCTGGCCGGCGTAGGCAGCGACCCGCGTCGCCAGCGCATGTTCAACGCCCTGCGCCAGGCCCGCCAGTACGACCCGCAGGCCGACTACGTCAGCCTGTGGCTGCCGGAGCTGCGCAGCGTGCCGCAGCACCTGCGGCACACTCCCTTCCTGCTCTCCGGGCTGCAACTGGATGCCTTGCGCTACCCGCGCCTGGAGCAGGTGCCGGAGAGCTGGAAACCCTATCTGCCGGTTGCCGCCTGAGCCTTA
>CALMID010000157.1 GCA_937863915.1 uncultured Pseudomonas sp. | reverse complement strand
CTCGACCACGGTGCGCCACAGCTGGCTGGAGGCCAGCACGTTGGCCTTATCCACCGAGCAGAGCTTCTTGTTGCGCACCATGGCCATGTCGAAGCCGACCTTGGCGATGCGGCGGATTTCGCTCTCGCTGTACGGCAGGGTGTCGTAGGCCATGCGCTCGCCGTTTTCCAGCACCTTGCTTTCACGCGGCTGACCGAAGTAGATACCGCCAGTCAGCTCGCGGACGATGAGGATATCCAGGCCGGCGACCACTTCCGGCTTGAGGCTGGAGGCGTCGGCCAGTTGCGGGTAGAGAATGGCCGGACGCAGGTTGCCGAACAGACCCAGCTGCGAGCGGATCTTCAGCAGGCCGCGCTCCGGGCGGATGGCCGGATCGATGGTGTCCCACTTCGGCCCGCCAACGGCGCCGAGCAGCACGGCATCGGCGGCGCGGGCGCGCTCCAGAGTCTCGTCGGCCAGCGGCACGCCGTAACGGTCGATGGCGGCGCCACCCAGGTCATCGAAGCTCAGTTCGAAGCCGAGGTTGTACTTCTCATTGGCCAGGTTCAGCACCTTGACCGCCTCGGCCATGATTTCCGGGCCGATACCGTCGCCCGGGAGAACCAGAATCTGCTTGCTCATGCTCAATCCTTAATTACTTGATCGCGCCGAACAGCCAGGGGCTGCTCTGCTGGTGTTTGGCTTCGAAGGCCTTGATAGCTTCAGCGTCCTGCAGGGTCAGGCCGATGTCGTCCAGGCCATTGAGCAGGCAGTGCTTGCGGAAGGCATCGATCTCGAAGCTGTACTGCACGCCATCCGGACGGGTCACGGTCTGCGCCGCCAGGTCCACGGTCAGCTGGTAACCCTCGGTGGCCTCGGCCTGCTGGAACAGCGCGTCGACCTCTTCATCCTTGAGGATGATCGGCAGCAGGCCGTTCTTGAAGCTGTTGTTGAAGAAGATGTCGGCAAAGCTCGGCGCAATCACGGTGCGGAAGCCGTACTCGTCCAGCGCCCAGGGTGCATGCTCGCGGCTCGAACCGCAGCCGAAGTTCTCGCGCGCCAGCAGCACGCTGGCACCCTGATAGCACGGGAAGTTCAGCACGAAGTCCTTGTTCAGCGGACGGTTCGAGCAATCCTGATTCGGCTGGCCGACATCCAGGTAACGCCACTCGTCGAACAGGTTCGGGCCAAAGCCGGTGCGCTTGATGGATTTGAGGAACTGCTTGGGAATGATCTGGTCGGTGTCGACGTTGGCACGATCCAGCGGAGCCACCAGGCCAGTGTGTTGGGTAAAGGCTTTCATCATCTGTCTCCTCAGGCCTGGATCAGTTCGCGCACGTCGATGAAGTGACCGGTCACGGCAGCTGCCGCGGCCATGGCCGGGCTGACCAGGTGGGTACGGCCACCGGCGCCCTGACGGCCTTCGAAGTTGCGGTTGGAGGTCGAGGCGCAATGCTCGCCGCTGCCCAGCTTGTCCGGGTTCATCGCCAGGCACATGGAGCAGCCCGGCTCACGCCATTCGAAGCCGGCTTCGATGAAGATCTTGTCCAGCCCCTCGGCCTCGGCCTGCGCCTTGACCAGACCGGAGCCCGGCACCACCAGCGCCTGTTTGACGGTGGCGGCGACCTTGCGGCCCTTGGCCACCTCGGCGGCGGCGCGCAGGTCTTCGATACGCGAGTTGGTGCAGGAACCGATGAACACACGGTCCAGCTTGATCTCGGTGATCGGCTGGTTGGCGGTCAGGCCCATGTATTTCAATGCACGCACGATCGAGTCGCGCTTGACCGGATCAGCTTCATTGGCCGGGTCCGGCACGCGCTCGTCGACAGCCAGGACCATCTCCGGCGAGGTGCCCCAGGACACCTGCGGCTTGATCTCTTCGGCCTTCAGCTCGACCACGGTATCGAACTGCGCGTCGGCATCGGACACCAGGCCTTTCCACTGTTCGACGGCCTTGGCCCAGTCAGCACCCTTGGGCGCAAACGGACGCCCCTCGACGTAGGCGATGGTCTTTTCATCGACAGCCACCAGACCGACG
>CALMID010000156.1 GCA_937863915.1 uncultured Pseudomonas sp. | reverse complement strand
GCCAGCACACGTTCGATGGCACCGATGAGATAGAGGAGAAAGCGCTGCGGCTCGCTGTCGGCCTCATCGCAGGACAGCCAGGCCAACCGGGCACCGGTCTGCTGCAAACGTTGCCCGAACTGATAAAGCACCGTGCTTTTGCCAAAGCCCGCGGGAGCACTGAGGATCAGCAGGCGCTTGTCACGCTGCTCGCACAGACGCTCGATCAATGCACCGCGCACCCGCATCGGACCCCCACCCAGCACCGGCGGGGAAAGCTTGGTTGGCAGCAGCGGCAGGCGTTTTCTCGCGAGGCTTTTCGCAGTCATTATTCAAGCAATCCCAACTCGCGGGCACGCCGGATCGCTTGCGTCCGATTACGTACTTTGAGCTTCTCGTAGATGTTGTGCAGGTGCCATTTCACGGTGCCGAGGGCCAGGCTCAACTGCTGGCCGATTTCCTCGTTGGAGTGGCCGCGGGCCGCCAGGCAGACCACCTCGCGTTCACGCTCGGTCAATCCCTCCTCCAGCACATCCTGCGCCTTGCTCGCGGCCTCTCCCGGCCAGATCGCCAGCAGACTGCGGATAAAGCCCTGCAACGCGGGCTGGCGCTCGGCGGCCTCCAGCTGTTGCAGCAACTGGCGAATGGCGTCGCCCTCCTCGACAAACAGACTGCGCACACCTTCGCGCTCGGCACCGACCAGGCACTGCACCAACAGGCTGTAGGCGCGCTCCTGGTAGCCCAGCCGCTGATAGCTGAGAGCAGCCAGCAGATCCAGACGCAGGCGTTGCAGGCCATGCCAGTTGGGCAAGAGCTGGCCACGCAACTGGGTGATCTCGTGCAGGGCCTCGCTGAAATGGCCGCGCGCCTGTTGCAGGCGGACCCGAATAAGCCCCTGCAGCCATAGGACAGGGTTGTAGCCCTGCTGGCGATACTGCGCCGCCAGCTTGTCCCAATCGACACTCTTGAGCCGCTGCTCGGCACGCTTGAGACGGTCGGTGGCCGGTTCCTGCAGGATCAGAGCAATCTCATCGACCAGGGCCAGCGCGTAAAAACGCCAGGACTGGTTGCGCGCCGCCAGATTCTGCATGGTCAGCAGCGTGTTGAGCGCATCTTTGGGCCGCAGCTGAGTGCGCTGGATGCGCGCCAGACAGAGCATGCCCTGTGCATAGATATCGATCGGGTTGATCACATCGACATGCCTGAGCGCATGCTGCAGACGATCTTCCAGCCCCGAATAACAGCCCTGCTGATAGTCGATCAGCGCCTCGGTGATACCCGGCAACGCCAGCGCACTGGCCGAGCCGGCAAAGTTCGGTATGGCCTTGGCGTGCAACTGTACACAGAGATCACGTGCCTGCTTCAGGTTGCCCTGCTCCAGCGCCAGAATGACCTCGACGTTGGACAGCTGCATATCGAGGTAGCGCCCTTCGAGGAAGTGATTGCGCTGTTGCGCCAAGCCCATCAGTCGACGCGCCTGGTCCGGCTGCGCAAGCATGGTGTGAGCCAGTGCACCGATGACCAGCATGGCCACCTCGAGAAAGGCCGACTGCTGCCCCAGGCGCGGCTCGATCCGGCGCACCAGGGTCACGCACTGTTCAAGGTCATCCTTCTGCAGCGAGATCACTGCCTTGACGGCCAATGCCGCCACATAGCTGTCGCTAGTCAGAGCATCGGCCTTGCCATCTCCCCAGCGTGCCAGCAGCTCATCGAGCATGCGATTGGCTTCGGGCAGAGCCAGGGTCGAGGCTTTGTCCCAGACCTCGGCAAGCACCAGAATCGGATAGCGCCCGGCGATCTCATCCGGCACCTTCAGGCGCCAGCGATAGATGGAACTCAACTGGCCGCGGTTGATCAGCTCCAGACCGCAACCATCAACCAGCGCGGCCAGCATCTCCGGGTCCTCTGCCAGCGCCGCATGCTCGATCGCCAGGTTCTGCATGCGGTGGTTGGCAAACCACAGGCAGGCATTGAAATGCAGTTGTTTGAGTCGCTCCGGATCGCGCTCACGCAAGCGCTGGCGGAGAAATTCGGCAAACAGATGATGGAAGCGATACCACTGGCGCTCACGATCCAGCGGCACCAGAAACAGCTGCTGCTGCTCGAGCTGCTCCAGCAGCGCCTGGCCATCCTGGCGGCCACATAGGGTGCTGGCCAGGTCGCCACACAGCTGGCTGGGCACGCCCAGGGCCAGCAGCGACTCCTGCAGATCGGTCGGCAGGCGCTCGAATACCCCGCGCAGTAGATAGTTGCCCACGGCGCTCTGATCACCACTGAGCGCCCGCACCTCTGCGGCCGCCTCCGGTCGGTTACGCAGCCACAGGCTGGCCAGGTTGAGGCCGATCATCCAGCCTTCGGTGTGGTCATACAGCTGGGCAAAGGACTCCTCGCCCAGCGACAGACCGCTTCGCTCCAGATAGTGCCGCGCCTCTGCCGCAGTCAGACGCAGGTCATCCTGACCGATTTCCAGCAACTGCCCCTTGGCCCGCAGGGTCGCAAGACTCA
>CALMID010000155.1 GCA_937863915.1 uncultured Pseudomonas sp. | reverse complement strand
GCGCAGTGCAACGAGGGTGGTGAGTTCATGGCGCCGGAGCTGCTGCAGCGCCTTCAGGGCATCGCCCAGCGCACCTGGCGCCGCACCCTGTCTGATCGTATCGGCATTTCCCATGAGGAAAAGGAGCGCAAGAGCCGCACGCCAGAGCCGACTCTGCCCACGCAGGAGCCGTTGCTGGCTGACAAGCCGGAGCACCTGTTTCCGCGTGGCCCGCGTGAGCAGATGGCGGCGGACAATCCCTGGGGCTTCAAGGTCAGTGTGCCGCAGTATCTCTACAACCGCGGCGAGCTCTACAACCTCAGCGTCGGTCGCGGCACCCTGGCCGAGGAGGAACGCTACAAGATCAACGAGCACATCATCCAGACCATCATCATGCTGGAGAAACTGCCGTTTCCGCGTCATCTGCGCCGAGTGCCGGAAATTGCCGGCGGCCATCACGAGAAGATGGACGGCAGCGGTTATCCCAAGCGCCTGACCCGCGAGGAGATGAGTGTGCCGGCGCGGATGATGGCGATTGCCGATATCTTCGAAGCGCTCACGGCGGTGGATCGTCCCTACAAGAAGGGCAAGACCCTGTCCGAAGCAATCAAGATCATGGGCTTTATGCGCAAGGACCAGCACATCGACGCCGACCTGTTTGCCCTGTTTCTGCGCTCCGGTGTGTATCGCGACTACGCCGAACGCTATATGCCCAGAGAGTTGATCGACGACGTGGATATCACTGCCTATCTGTAGGGCCTTGCCCGTCGAAGGTTGGGGGTAGGCTGCTTGGATAGTGTGATTTGAGTCACGTTTTGCGGGGCGCTAGCGACCTACTCTGCGGGCGCAGTGCTGAACGCGCTGCTTACAAGAATAAGAATAATGCCCGCACGAGGTCTGTTGTATGGACTGTCGAGTCACCCCGCTGCCGGTGTCGCTGGGCGTGCTGCGTCCAGGTTTGCTGGAGCTGCTCAGCCACAGTGAACGTTATGCCCTGACCCTGGTGTTGGCGCCAGCTGGTTCTGGCAAGAGCACGCTCCTAGCGCAATGGCTGCAGCGCGAATCCAGTACCCGCCATGTATTGCTGAATCTGCAGGCCCGCGACAACGAGCCGGTACGCTTCTTTCGCCGCTTGCTGGCCGCCATCCGTCAGCAGGTCAGCGACTTCGATCCCTCCTGGTTTGACCCTATCGGTGCCGAGTTTTCGCGTTCGCCGGTGGTGGCCGGCGAGTTGCTGGCCGAGGCGCTGGAGCGTGTTGGCGGTAACCTGCAGCTGGTGTTTGACGATTTCCATCACCTGACCGATGGGGTGATTGTCGACGCCCTGGCGGCCTTGCTCGACAGCCTGCCCGATAACGTGCGCTTGCTCATTGCCTCGCGCAAACATCCGGGGTTTTCCCTGACCCGGCTGAAGCTGCAGGACCGTCTGCTGTGTATCGATCAGCATGATCTGCGTCTGTCGCCCGATCAGGTGCAGCAACTCAATCGTCACCTCGGTGGCCCACCGCTGAGTGATGATTACCTGCGTAGCCTGCAGGGCATGACCGAGGGCTGGGTTGCGGGGGTCAAGGTCGCGCTGCTGGCTTTTGCCCGCTATGGCATCACCGCGCTGGAGTGCTTTAGCGGCACTCAGCCGGAAATCGTCGATTACTTCGGCGAGGTGGTCCTCAAGCAGCTGGCGCCGGAGCTTCGCGAGTTTTTCCTGGGCTCGGCGTTGTTCGATCAGTTCGATGGTGCGCTGTGCGACCACGTGCTGCAGCGTAGCGGTTCGGCCCTGCTGCTGGAGCAGCTGGCTGAGCAGCACCTGTTCATGCTGCCGGTCGAGCAGCGCCCGGGTACCTATCGCTATCACGCCCTGTTGCAGGATTTTCTCGGGGCGCGTCTGCGCATCGAGAGTCCGGCAACCGTACTGTTGCTCCGTCGCCGTGCGGCCGAGTATTACCTGCGCCAGGGCGACGTTGAGGCGGCCCTGCAGCAGGCTCAGGCCACGGCTGATCAGGCTCTGTTCATCAGTGTGCTTGAAAAGGCTGGCAGCGCCTGGGTACGAAGCGGCCGTTTCGAGCTGATTCGCAAATGGTTCGGTGTTTTGACGGATGAGCAGTTGCAGGAGCATCCGCCATTGCTGGTGACCCTGATTGGTGCCCTGACTCTTTCGCGGCGTTTTCATCAGGCCGAGTTCTACCTGCAGATGATCCAGCAGTTGGTCGAGCAGGGCAGGGCTCCGCAGTTGGGCCCGCAAGCCGTGCAGTTCATGCGTCTGACCCTGCGTCTGTTCCAGTTCGACAGTGAGGCCGATATCCAGCGTGATGCGCCGAGCTTGTTGGATGAGGGGGTCTGCCCGGAAACCCGGGTGAGGGCCCTGACCGCGCTGGCCTATCACGACCTGATGAGTGGCCGTCTGACATCCTCCTTGCGGCGTGCCAGTGAGGCCAAGGTGTTGCTGGAGCAGGGCGGCAATTTCTTCCTGGCCAGCTATATCGACCTGGTCATTGCACTCTGTCATCGCGCGGCGGG
Organism: uncultured Pseudomonas sp.; assembly: GCA_937863915.1. Taxonomy (GTDB): domain Bacteria; phylum Pseudomonadota; class Gammaproteobacteria; order Pseudomonadales; family Pseudomonadaceae; genus Aquipseudomonas. Next base: position 6,448 of record CALMID010000155.1, on the reverse strand, counting down.
GCGGGCGAGCGAGGCCCGGCAGGCGGTGTACGCCGATTACCAGCGCACAGAGCGGCATGAGCCGGCCTGGATCAACCGGGCCACGGCGATGGTGGTGGCGCTCTATGAGCAGAACCAGCTGGCGGCGGCCCAGCAGCTGTGCGAGGACCTGCTGACCGAGGTCAGTTCCTCTTCGGCCACCGAGGCGATTGCCACGGTGCATATCACGCTGTCGCGACTGCTGAGTGGCCGTCAGCTAGCCAGTCGTGCGCAGCGCCTGCTCGATCAGTTGCTGCGCATTCTGGAACTCGGCAAGTTTCCCCGCTTCGTCAGTCAGGTGGCCCAGGAAAGCCTGCGACAGGCACTTCTGTCCGGTAAGTCGGCCGCTTTGGAAGCTGCCGCGCAGCGCTTCGCGCTGGCCGAACGACTACAGGCTGGTGAATGGGATACGGTGCGTCCTTACGAAGAATGCTGGGAGCGCTATGGCCTGGCGACTGCGTACTGGTTGATCGGGCGCGGTAATACCGGCCGTGCGGTACGTGTGCTCAAGGTGCTGGCCGAATCCCTGCGCAGCAGTGAAATGCATGTGCGTAGCCTGGTGGTCGAGGTCAACCTGTGGTTGCACAATCCGGAGTTGGCATCGGACAGCCAGCGGGTACGAGCGCTGCGCCAGTTGGTAGCGCGCTATGAGGTACATAACCTGACCCGTACCGTGCTGGATGAAGCGCCGGGCTTCGGGCCCATCCTGGCGCAGTTGCAGCAGGCGGGCCTGTTGCAGATTCCCGCGCGATATTGCGAGCTGTATGCCGAGTTTTTCCAGGCCGGGCAGGTGGCGCGGCAATCGCTAAACCCTCGCGCGGTGCTGACCGACAAGGAGCTGGAGGTCTTTCATGGGCTGCTGGCCGGCTGGTCGAATGGCGAGATCAGTCAGCGCGCCGGGATTGCCCTGTCCACCACCAAGTGGCACCTGAAGAACATCTATTCCAAGTTGCAGGTTGCCAGCCGTACCGAGGCGATTCTCGCCGCGCGAGAGTACATCTGGCCGGCCTGAGAACCTGTTTACGATCTTTTGGACTAGAGCCAGACAAGGCGCTACGTCAGTAACAGCCTTCGGCTGGTCAAAACAGCCGAGGAAGCGGAGTTTACGAGCTGTAAATGAGCATTCCGAGGCTGTTTTTAACGCCGTATGGCCGACGGCCAGGATACCGTAAACAGATTCTGAGCGGTCTGTCGCAGTTTCTACCCATCCCCCTGGCCAATGCCCCCCTTCCCCCTCCCGGGAGGGGGGGGATACCCGGTGCTTTTCCTTAGTCTGCCGAGCATGGCAAAAGCCGAGTAAGTCCGGCCGTCGCCAGGTGTCGCGCCTTGCCGATACCTCACTTGCGTTTCACACAACAATAACGAGGAGAACACCATGGCTGTATGGGTCACATGGCCAGCTCTAACCAAGCTGGGTACTCTCGGCGTAATGGCCGGTCTGATTACGCTTGCGGTCGAACGCGGCGAACTGTTTAAAAACAACCTGTTCGACCTGGAAAACTATGGTCCGTACAACGCCGCGATCAAGTGTGACGATCGCAGCCTGACGGCGCGTACCGAGGATGGTACCTGTAACATCCTCAGCAACCCGGCAGAGGGCTCGGTTTACCGCCGCTTCGGTCGCAACGTTGATCCGGCTGCCGCCCATGCCGAGACCGATACCCTGCTCAGCCCCAACCCGCGCGAAGTCAGTAACGTGCTCATGGCCCGTGGCGAATTCAAGCCGGCGCCGAGCCTGAACTTCATCGCCGCAGCCTGGATCCAGTTCATGACCCATGACTGGTTCGATCACGGCGCGAATGCCGAGGGCAACCCGATCCAGGTGCCGCTGCCGGCTGGCGATGCCTTCGGCTCCGGGACTATGAGTGTTCAGCGTACCCAGGCCGACCCGACCCGTACCGCCGCTGACGCCAACAAGCCAAGCACCTTCCGTAACCACAACACCCACTGGTGGGATGGTTCGCAGATCTACGGTAGCAGCAAGGCCACCAGCGATTCGATCCGTACCTTCCAGGGCGGTCGTCTGAAGATCAATGCCGATGGCACCCTGCCGACCGAGCTGCTGTCCGGCAAGCCGATCACCGGTTTCAACAACAACTGGTGGGTCGGTCTGAGCATGCTGCATCAGATCTTCACCAAGGAACACAACGCCATTGCTGACATGCTGGCGCAGAAATACCCGGGCAAGAGCGATCAGTGGCTGTATGACAAGGCCCGTCTGATCAACGCCGCGCTGATGGCCAAGATCCACACCGTGGAATGGACCCCGGCTGTAATCGCCAACCCGGTCACCGAGCGTGCCATGTACTCCAACTGGTGGGGTCTGCTCGGCCAGGGCGGTCCGCGTGATGACTTCCAGGCCGAAGCGCGCAAACTGCGCGAAGACCTGGCCAAGTCCGACTCCTTCGTCAAGGCGATCCTCGGTTTCGATCCGAATGCCTCCGGCGAAGTGGGCAGCAGCGCCATCGACCATGCGCTGACCGGTATCGTCGGTTCGGCTGCGCCGAACAACTATGGCGTTCCCTTCACCCTCACCGAAGAGTTCGTTGCCGTTTACCGCATGCACCCGCTGATGCGCGACAACGTGCAGGTCTACGACATCGGCAGCAACGTGCCGAGCAAGACTGTAGCTCTGCCGGACACCCGCGACGCTGACGCAGAAAGCATGCTGCGCAACGAAGGTGCCGAGCGTCTGTGGTACTCCTTCGGTATCACCAACCCGGGCTCGCTGACCCTCAACAACTACCCGAACTTCCTGCGTAACCTGTCGATGCCGATGATTGGCAACATCGACGTGGCGACCATCGACGTTCTGCGTGACCGTGAGCGTGGCGTACCGCGTTACAACGAGTTCCGCCGTCAGATCGGCCTCAACCCGATCACCAAGTTCGAGGACCTCACCAGCGACGCCAAAACCCTGGCCGACCTGAAGCGCCTGTACAGCAACGACATCGAGAAGATCGATACCCTGGTCGGTATGCTGGCTGAAACCGTGCGTCCGGAAGGCTTCGCCTTCGGTGAAACCGCGTTCCAGATCTTCATCATGAACGCCTCGCGTCGTCTGATGGCTGACCGCTTCTACACCAAGGACTACACCCCAGAGGTGTACACCCCGGAAGGCTACAACTGGGTTGAAAACACCACCATGGTGGACGTGATCAAGCGTCACAACCCGGCCCTGGCGAGCAGCCTGGCTGGTGCTGACAACGCGTTCAAACCCTGGGGCCTGAAGATTCCGTCCAACTATGAAAGCTGGAAGGCGGCGGATAAGCAGGAACACCTGTGGGTCAACGGCGCTCTGCGTACCCAGTACAAGCCGGGCGAACTGCCAGCCCTGAAACCGGTGGATATCGGTGGCCTGATCAGCTCGATCCTGTGGAAGAAGGTTCAGGACCGTACCGACGTGGCGCCGGCTGGCTATGAGAAGCCGATCCACCCGTACGGCGTGATGGCCAAGGTCAAGTTCAATCCCGTGGCCGGCAACCCCTACACCGGTCTGTTCCAGGGTGCCAACAGTGGCCTGCTGCGTCTGTCGGTGACCGGCGATCCGGCTGACCGTGGCTTTGCCCCGGGCCTGGCGTGGAAAGCCTTCGTCGATGGCAAGCCGTCGCAGAACGTGTCGGCGCTCTACACCCTCTCGGGTCAGGGCACCAACTACAACTTCTTCGCCAACGAACTGTCGCAGTACGTGCTGCCGGAAGTGAACGAGACCCTGGGCACCACCACCCTGTTCTCGGTCGTCAGTGCCAAGCCGACCAAGCTGCGTCTGGATGACATGGCTGAAGTGACCCAGACTGGTGCTGCAGTGGCTACGCCTAAGGCGCCGACTCAGATTTACTTCGTGCCGCGCGCCGAAGTGAAGACCCGCTTCAGCACCGCTGCGCATGACTTCCGCAACGATCTGCTGACGCTGCCGGCCGGCACCAAGCTGTATGACGTGTACGCCACCTCGATGGAGATCAAGACTTCGATCTTCCCGTCGATCAGCAAGAACTACGCTACTCAGCGCCGCAACAGCGCGGTCAAGATTGGCGAGATGGAGCTGAGCTCGGCCTTCAACGCTTCGGCCTTCGGTGATGGTGGTGTGTTCTTCAAGCACCAGCGTGACGAAGACAAGTAAGCTCTAGGTTAAGCGCTACAAACAAAACCCCGGCCTCGGCCGGGGTTTTGCTTTTTGTGGGACAGCCTGAGGGTTTTGTCTGGCAGAGCCGGCAGTGGCGCCGACTTGAACTGGGCGTCGAGTAAAGGTGGGGTTTGAGCAAAAGCCATCGGCTGGTGTTGAGCTCAGCGAAGCCCTTCGTTGGGTTTCATGCCTCACTCCTCAATCCAGCTTTCCAATCATGCGTACCAGGCCAAGCAAAAGCCCCGCAATTGCGGGGCTTTTGGGTGTTGCTGGCTAGGCGGCTACTGGCGCAGGTCGATGGCGCGTGCGCCCTGACCGTCGAACAGCCGATCTGGCGAGGTGGGCAGCACGGCTCGGCTGGCGTCGTTGCTCTCGTCACCGAGGATGCGGATGTCGCTGTACTTCTTGCCCGACAGCGCGGCCAGACCGGCACTGTCGCGAACCAGGCTGGGGCGCAGGAAGACCATCAGGTTGCGCTTGATATGCGAGTCCTTGGTCGAGCGGAACAGGCGACCGATCAGCGGCAGGTCGCCGAGCAGCGGTACCTTGGAGTCGGTCTGCGTCACGTCATCCTGAATCAGGCCGCCGAGCACGACCACCTGGCCGTCCTCGGCAAGGATGGTGCTTTTGATCGAGCGCTTGTTGGTGACCAGATCGACAGCTTGCGAATTGAGCGAGGTGCTTGGGGCAATCGAGGAGATTTCCTGCTCGATTTCCAGGCGCAGCACGCGGCCTTCATTGATGTGCGGGGTGACCTTGAGCGTCACGCCGATATCCTTGCGCTCGATGGTGGTGAACGGGTTGCTCGCGCCATCGGTGGCTGTTGTGTAAGAGCCGGTCTGGAAGGGTACGTTCTGGCCGACGAGGATTTCAGCCTTCTGATTGTCCAGGGTCAGCAGGCTCGGCGTGGACAGCAGGTTGCTCTTGCTGTTGGCCGACAGGGCGGTAATCAGCGCGCCGAAGTTGTCGGTGCCGATGCCAATGATGGCGCCGTCGGGCAGGGTGGTGTTTTCCGGAATCGTATTGTTGGCGATGGCGTTGACGATGGTGCCCACCGACAGGCCGGTATTGCCGAAGTTGACGCCGCCGAGGCCACCGGTACTGCCGCGAGCGTCGACCGCCCACTGTACGCCCAGGGCATCGGTGATATCGCCGGCGACCTCGACGATGGCCGCTTCCACCAGCACCTGAGCACGCGGCACATCGAGCTGGCGGACAATGTCTTCCAGGGTCGCGACCATGTCGGGCTCGGCCAGCAGCACCAGCGCGTTGAGGCTCTCGTCGGCGCGGATCATGATGTTCTGCGGCTTGCCGGCTGTTTCCCCAGCGCCATCGGCTTTCTTCAGCTGTTCGGAAATATCGCCGAGGGTTTCGGCCAGCGATTTGGCATCGTTGTGGCGCAGGCGAATCACACGGGTGTTGGCCGAGCGCTCGGTGGGTGTGTCGAGGGATTGGGCCAGGCCCACCAGGCGCGCGCGGGCCTGCGGCGGACCCAGCAGAATCAAGCGGTTGGTGCGGGTGTCAGCGATGACCTGGGTGCCGCTGGTGCCCTTGCTCTGGCCACGGGCCACGGCGTTGTTAAGGACTTCGGCGGCATCCACCACCCAGGCATGACGCAGGTTCAGCACGCTGTAATCGTGCTCGCCCTTCTGGTCGAGCTGGCGCACCAGGTCTTCGACACGGCTGATGTTGGCGCTGCGGTCACTGATGATCAGGGCATTGGCCGAGGTCACTGCCGCCAGATGGCCGTATTGCGGCACCAGCGGCCGGATCAGCGGGATCAGTTCGGCGACCGAGCCGTGCTGCACCTGGATCAGGCGGGTTTCCAGCTTGTCCGGTGCATTGCGGCCACCATTGGCTTCGGCCTTGGCTTCGGCGTTGGGCACGATGCGCGCCTGGTCGCCCTGGGTGATCACGGTAAAACCGTGGGTGGCCATGACCGAGAGAAACAGCTGGTAGACCTCGCTCAGTGACAGTGCGGTTTTCGATACCACGCTGACCTGGCCCTTGACCCGAGGATCGACGACAAAGGTTTGCCCGGTGATTTCTGCCACCTGATCAACGAACTCGCGCAGCTCGGCATCCTTGAGATTGATGGTCCAGCGTTCTTCCTGCTGGCCGGCGACGGTCTGGATGCCGGTTTCAGTGGCCAGCAGCAGAGGAGGGGCGGCCAGCAGTGCGGCAGCCAGGGCAAGCGACAGGTGGTTGAGCTTGAACGTCATGTCAGGGGGTTTCCGCGGAGGTGGGCTCGGAAGGTGTCGTGATCGGCTCGGCACTTCCCATTTGTTCGCGCAGTTTTGCCATGCG
>CALMID010000154.1 GCA_937863915.1 uncultured Pseudomonas sp. | reverse complement strand
GGGGCGGGGAGCCCAATACCACCAACAACCGTATGGAGCTGATGGCGGCGATCTGTGCGCTGATCGCCCTGACCCGGCCCTGTTCGGTGCGCCTGGTGACCGACTCGCAGTACGTGATGAAGGGCATCCAGGAATGGATGCCCAACTGGAAGAAGCGCGGTTGGAAAACTGCGGCCAAGGAACCGGTCAAGAACGCCGATCTGTGGCAGGCGCTGGACGAGCAGGTCAATCGCCATCAGGTCGAGTGGCAATGGGTGCGCGGCCATACCGGCCATCCGGGCAACGAGAAGGCCGACCAGCTGGCCAACCGCGGCGTTGAAGAAGTCAGAGGGCGAGCATGAGATACGTAGTACTGGATACCGAAACCACCGGCATGCCGGTGGGCGATGGTCATCGCATCATCGAGATCGGCTGTGTCGAACTGCAGGGGCGGCGCCTGACCGGTCGGCATTTTCATGTCTACCTCAACCCTGATCGTGAAATCGACGAAGGCGCCATCGCCGTCCACGGCATCACCAACGAGTTTGTCGCCGACAAGCCGCGTTTTCGTGAGATAGCCGACGAGTTCTTCGAGTTCATCAAGGGCGCCGAGCTGATCATCCACAACGCGGCGTTCGACGTTGGCTTCATCAACAACGAATTTGCCCGGCTCGGCCAGAGCGAGCGCAGTGACGTCAGCGACTACTGCACGGTACTCGACACCCTGCTGATGGCCCGCGAGCGGCACCCGGGCCAGCGCAACAACCTCGATGCCCTGTGCAAGCGCTATGGTGTCGACAACTCCGGCCGCGATCTGCACGGCGCCTTGCTCGACGCGGAGATTCTGGCCGACGTCTACCTGGCGATGACCGGTGGCCAGACCAGCCTGTCGCTGGCTGGTCAGGGCAGCGGCGAGGACAGTGGTGGCCGTCCCCAGGCCAGTCCGATCAGCCGTCTGCCGGCCGGACGCAGCCCGACGCGGGTGATCCGCGCCAGTGCGGAGGATCTGGCCGCGCATGCCGTGCGCATGGCCGCCGTGGAAAAGTCGGCCGGTGGTCCTTCGGTCTGGGCGCAGCTTGAGGCCGCGCCCGCCAGCGAGTAACTGGCGTATTTGCGCTGCGGCGACCTTTAGTTACAGCGAGTTGCACAGGGGGTTCCCCCTGCCGATGGCAGTCTCTACCCTGAGGTGAACGGGACCACCGCCCTCAGGGGGGCGCCATGCACAAAGACCTCAAATTCCCCATCCTCATCGTTCACCGTGACATCAAGGCCGACACCGTGGCCGGGCAGCGCGTTCGCGACATCGCCGACGAGCTGGCTCAGGACGGTTTCAGCATTCTCTCAACCGCCAGTAGCAGCGAAGGGCGCATTGTCGCCTCCACCCACCACGGCCTGGCCTGCATCCTGGTGGCTGCCGAAGGGGCGGGGGAGAACCAGCGCCTGCTCCAGGATGTGATCGAGCTGATTCGGGTGGCCCGGGTGCGGGCGCCGCAACTGCCGATCTTCGCCCTCGGCGAACAGGTGACCATCGAAAACGCCCCGGCCGAGGCCATGGCCGACCTGCACCAACTGCGCGGCATTCTCTATCTGTTCGAAGACACCGTGCCCTTCCTTGCGCGTCAGGTCGGCCGCGCCGCGCGCAATTATCTGGATTGCCTGTTGCCGCCGTTCTTCAAGGCGCTGGTGCAGCACACCGCCGAATCCAACTATTCCTGGCATACGCCGGGGCACGGCGGTGGCGTGGCGTACCGCAAGAGTCCGGTGGGGCAGGCCTTCCACCAGTTCTTCGGCGAGAACACCCTGCGTTCGGATCTCTCGGTATCGGTGCCGGAACTCGGCTCGCTGCTCGACCACACGGGGCCCTTGGCCGAGGCTGAGGCCAGGGCGGCGCGCAACTTTGGCGCCGATCACACCTTCTTCGTGATCAACGGTACTTCCACGGCCAACAAGATCGTCTGGCACTCGATGGTCGGGCGCGACGATCTGGTGCTGGTCGACCGCAACTGCCACAAGTCGATTCTCCACTCGATCATCATGACCGGGGCCATTCCGCTGTATCTGGTGCCCTCGCGCAACGAGCTGGGCATCATCGGCCCCATTCCACTGTCCGAGTTCAGTCGCGAATCGATCCAGGCCAAGATTGACGCGAATCCGCTGGCTAGGGGGCGGGAGCCCAAGGTCAAGCTGGCGGTGGTGACCAACTCTACCTATGACGGGCTGTGCTACAACGCCGAGCTGGTCAAGCAGGCGCTGGGCAACAGTGTCGAGGTGCTGCACTTCGACGAAGCCTGGTATGCCTACGCAGCGTTCCATGATTTCTACAGCGGCCGTTTCGGTATGGGCACCAGCCGGAGCGAAGACGCACCGCTGGTATTTACCACCCATTCCACGCACAAGCTGCTGGCGGCTTTCAGCCAGGCTTCGATGATCCATGTGCAGGATGGCGGGCGACGTCAGCTGGATCGTGACCGCTTCAATGAAGCCTTCATGATGCACATCTCCACTTCGCCGCAGTACGGCATCATCGCCTCGCTGGACGTGGCCTCGGCCATGATGGAAGGACCGGCCGGCCGCTCACTGATCCAGGAAACCTTTGACGAGGCCCTGAGCTTCCGCCGGGCCCTGGCCAACATGCGCCAGAGCATGGGCGCCGATGACTGGTGGTTTAGCATCTGGCAGCCTAGCGGCAGCGCCGGTAGCGAGCGAGTGGCTACCGAGGACTGGCTGCTGGCGGCAGAAGATGACTGGCACGGCTTTGGCCATATCGCCGACGACTACGTGCTGCTCGACCCCATCAAGGTCACCCTGGTGACGCCGGGTCTGACTGCCAATGGTTCGCTGGAGGCGTCTGGCATTCCGGCGGCAGTGGTCAGCAAGTTCCTCTGGGAACGTGGCCTGGTGGTGGAGAAAACCGGCCTTTATTCGTTCCTGGTGCTGTTCTCCATGGGGATCACCAAGGGCAAATGGAGCACGTTGCTGACCGAGCTGCTGGAGTTCAAACGTCTGTATGACAGCAACACAACGCTCAGCGTGGCGCTGCCAAGCCTGAGTGCTGTGGCGGGTAACCGTTATGCCGGCATGGGGCTGCGCGATCTGTGCGATCAGTTGCATGGCTGTTATCAGGACAATGCCACGCCAACCTCCATGCGCCGCATGTACACCGTCTTGCCAGAGATCGCCATTAAGCCGGCCGATGCCTACGACAAACTGGTGCGCGGCGAGGTGGAGTCGGTGCCGATCGAGGCCCTCGAAGGTCGCCTCTCGGCGGTGATGCTGGTGCCATATCCGCCGGGCATTCCGCTGATCATGCCGGGCGAGCGCTTCACGGCGCAGAGCCGCGCGATCATCGATTATCTGGCGTTTGCCCGCAGCTTCGATGCGCAGTTCCCTGGCTTTGATGCGGACGTTCACGGCCTCAAGCGCGAGGAGCGTGACGGACAGCTGCACTACAGTGTCGAGTGTATTCGTCAGCCCTGACGAGGGCTCAGTAAAATCAGCTGCTTAGGCGGACTATGTAAGGCGCGCTGTTAACTCGGAGGGCGTGCCGTGGTTCACAGTGGCCAGCATCGACATTTATATCTCTCTTGTTATAGTGAACAGGTTTATATGTTCACTATATTTCTATGCAGGGCATTAATCCTGCCGCGTTGTACTGCCCTGTACGGCGGACTGTTTCAGGCAACTGCCACGACGCGTTGAAATGACAATAATTAATAAGCGCTGGCTGGTGAAAGGCGCACTCCGTACAAGAGGTGAACTCGTTCTATGGTCACTGGAGCTACATCCCTCAGTCTGGTGCGTGACGAGTTGTTTGCCACCATCGAACAGGCCGAGCTGAGTCTCGAGCAGTTCATTGGTGAGCGCAGCAATGGGCATTTGTTGCAGCAGGCGGTTGAAGGCCTGCAGCAGATCCGTGGCACGCTCAAGCTGATCGAGCTGACCGGTGCGGAAATGCTCGCCCAGGAAATGCTCGATCAGGCCAACGATATTCCGGCGGGTGCTGGCAATGAGCGCGACGATCAGCTTTCCGCGCTGAGCAGCGCGCTCTATGTGCTGCGCCGCTATCTGGAAAGTGTTGACGCCAATCGCCAGGAAATCCCCGAGCTGCTGTTGCCGACCATCAATGAACTGCGTCGGGCCGGCGGTCAGGCGCTGTTGCCGGAAAGTTTCTTTTTCAGTGCCCGGCTCGATCAGCCGCGGCCACCACGGGCCCAGGCTGCCAGCGATGATGTGCACGCCGACGGTCGTCGTCTGCGGCACATGTACCAGGTCGGCCTGCTCGGCTATATCCGCGAGCAGAATTCCGTTGCCAGCCTGCGCCTGATGGGGCGCGCCATGGAGCGCCTGGATTCGCTGCTCGGTGAGCAGACCGCCGCGCGTTTGTGCTGGATTGCTGCCGGGGCGATCGAAGCCATCATCGATGGCCAGTTGCTGCCCAGGCGCTCGCGCAAGCAGCTGTTCTCCCGCCTGGATCGTGAGCTGAAGAACCTGCTGGGCAATCCGGGCTACGAGCCGCCGCGTGCCATGCTCAAGGAACTGCTCTATCTGGTGGCCCTGGCCGACAGCAAGGGCGAGCGCTGCGAGCAGCTGCGCGAGGCCCTGAGCTTCACCTCGCTGCCGTTTACCGACTACATGCTCGAAGAGGAATATCAGCGCCTGGCCGGCCCTGGTCATGCGGTGCTGCGGTCGTTGTCGAGCGCCATTCGTGACGAGCTGACGGCGGTCAAGGATCTGCTCGACCTGATCGAGCGGGGCAGTGCCCAGGGCGAGAGCTTTGGCAACCTGCACGCGGTGCTCGGCAAGCTGGGCAAGACGCTCGGCATGGTCGGCCTGACCTCCGCCGGCAATGCCCTGCAGGCGCAGATGCCTGTGGTCGCCAGCTGGAGCGAGGGCGGTGAAGTCACGGGTGAGGCGCTCAATCGCCTGGCCGAGGCTGTGCTTTATGTGGAGAGCATGGTCGCCAGCCTTGAACGCGGCGAGCGCCGCGACGTGCGCCCGCAAGAGGTGTTGCCGGGTCAGGAAGCGGAGTCGTTCGCCACTCATCAGTTGGCCGAGGCGCGTATCGTGGTGGTCGACGAGGCCCAGGCCGGTCTTTCGCTGGCGAAGCGGGCGATCACGGCCTATCTGGAATCCAGTGGCGACAAGCTGCACCTGGCCAACGTGCCGGTGACCCTGCAGGCGGTACGCGGCGGGTTGTGGTTCCTCAACCAGGGGCGCGCCGCCATGCTGGTGGGGGCCTGCGCCGATTACATCCAGAGCAAGATGCTGGAAACCACGCAAATGCCTTCCGAGCAGATGCTGGAAACACTGGCGGATGCCCTGACCAGTCTTGAGTACTACCTCGAAGCGGGGGCCGTACTGCGCCCGGAAACCACGCCGAGCGTACTGGACTTGGCCGAAGAGAGCGTGCGTGCCCTGGGCATGCCGCTGCCGGCCTGATGCACGAGTGGCAACCGGGACTGCTGGATAGCCGCACACTCAAGGGCGGCTGGGCGCTGGCCAGCCTGGACGGGCGTTTCCTGGCGGATGCCAATGGCGTGCTGTTTCCTCTGCACTGGCTGCGCCAGCAGGCGCTGCCGGTGCGTACGGAGCATGGTCTGGGTCATTACCAGGGACAGCCGCTGGTGGTGCTGGAGCTGCAGTACCCGGCGGAGATCGCTGGCGCCCAGTGGCTGACCTTGCGTCAACTGATGATGCAGTCGGAGCCGACCATCTTCAAACTCTTGGGCTATGCCAGCCAGATCATCACCTGGGCGCGCGAGCATCGTTTCTGTGGCGCCTGTGGCCAGCCGCTGCAGCATCTGGCCGGTGAGCGCGCCATGCACTGCGAGCCCTGTGGGCTGCGTCTGTATCCCAAGCTGTCACCGAGCATCATTGTGCTGATCACCCGCGGCGAGGAAATTCTCCTGGCGCGCTCGCCGCACTTTGCTGCGGGCTTCTACAGCACCCTGGCCGGCTTCGTCGAGCCGGGCGAGTCGCTGGAAGAGTGTGTGCACCGTGAAGTGATGGAGGAGGTGGGCGTGCGGATTGCCGCACCGGTCTACCAGGGCAGCCAGAACTGGCCGTTCCCGCATTCGCTGATGCTCGGCTTTCATGCCGAATATGTCAGTGGCGATATCGTGCCGCAGGAAGGGGAGATCGAGGATGCCCAGTGGTTCCACTGCGATCGCCTGCCATCCTTGCCGCCGGCACAAGCCATCTCGCGCTACCTGATCGAACTCTACCTGGCGCGCCGTTCAGGCCACAGTGAACCAGTGCTGCCAGGCTAGGCGCGCGGTCAGGCACAGCACCACGACAATGAAGACCGGGCGAATGATTTTCGCCCCGCCGCCAATGGCGGTGCGTGCGCCCCAGTAGGCGCCGAGCATCAGGGCGGCGCCCATGCACAGTCCCAAGGCCCAGTCGACCTGCCCGGCCGCAGCGAATATGCCGAGAGCGAAGGCGTTGCTGACGAAGTTCATGCTGCGCGCCACGCCGCTGGCCCGCAGCAGGTCCAGCGGATAAAGCAACAGGCTGCTGACAGTCCAGAAAGCTCCGGTGCCGGGGCCGGCAACGCCATCGTAAAAGCCTAAGGTGAATCCCTGAGGCCACTGTCGCCAGGTTGGCAGAGGCAGGTCCTGCACCTGATGCGGCGCCGGTGTGCGGCCAAACAGCAGGTACAGGCCGCAGAGAAAGACCACCACCGGCAGCATCTGGTTGAGCCATTGTGCCGGCAGCAGATGAGCGACATAGGCGCCGCTGGCAGCGCCCAGTGCTGTGCCCAGCAGGGCGTTGCGCCACTGCCTAGGGCTAAACAGCTGACGGCGATAGAAGGTGTAGCTGGCGGTGGCCGAGCCAAAGGTGGCGCACAGCTTGTTGGTGCCCAGCACCAGGTGTGGCGGCAGACCGGCCGTGAGCAGCGCCGGCACGGTGAGCAGGCCGCCGCCGCCGGCTATCGCATCGATGAAACCAGCCGTGAAAGCCACGGCGGCCAGCATCAGCAATGTAGGCAGGTCGACCGCCAGTTCGAATGGGAAAAGCATGAATTAGCCGCCGGATGCGCAATGCGTGCGCTGGGTACTGGCCGGCGCACGCCGGGCTTTGCATAATGCCGACCTTTGCGCCGATAAGGAATTGCCCGCATGCAGTATGACGGATTGGCCTGGCTGACCGCGTTGGTGGCACTGCTCATTGCCCTGCTGGCCGCGCGGGTGCTGTTCAACCTCGGCTGGCTGCTCGGCTGGCTGCGCGGCACTCTGGGCCTGGCGTTTGCCGCCCTGGCCGGTGTGGTTGGCCTGGCGGCTTATGATCTGACCCGCTACAGCCCGTTGCCGCAGGACAAGCCGCTGGTGACCATCAGTTTCACCGCAGCTGGCGAACAGCGTTTTGAAGCGACCTTGCTGGAAGGTGGGCGCGAGCGCCAGGTCACCCTGGAAGGTGATCTGTGGCAGCTGGATGCTCGCCTGTTCGGCTGGAAGGGGCTGGCTGAACTGATCGGTTTGCAGCCGGGTTACCGCCTTGAGACCCTGTCGGGACGTTATCTGGCAATCGAGCAGCAGAAGCTGGCGTTGAACACGCCGCAGGCTCTTGCAGCCAGCCCCTACGGCGTGGACGTCTGGCGCTGGGTGCGCAACAGCGGGCGGGATTTTCTGCTGTTCAACCTGCAGCCGGCTCGGGTCAATTATCTGCCCATGGCTGCCGATGCGGTGTACAGCGTCAGCCTGACTCCCACCGGGCTGCTGGCCCAGCCGATGAACCAGGCGGCGCAGCAGGCCCTGCGCGACTGGCAGTGATGTTCGCGTAGGCATGAAAAAGGGGAGCCGAGGCTCCCCTTTTTGCTGCCGGTCCGATCAGGACAGGAAGCCACCGTCGACGTTCAGGGCAACGCCGGTGGTATAGCTGGAGGCTTCGCTGGCCAGGTACAGCACTGCGCCGGCCATCTCGCTCGGAGCCGCCACGCGCTTGAGCGGGATGCGGGTCAGGGCGAGGTTGAGGATGGCGTCGTTCTTGGTCAGCGCCGAGGCGAACTTGGTGTCGGTCAGGCCCGGCAGCAGGGCGTTGCAGCGAATGCCGAACTGAGCGCATTCCTTGGCGAAGACCTTGGTCATGCTGATCACGGCGGCCTTGGTCACCGAGTAGATGCCCTGGAACTCGCCTGGCGATACGCCGTTGATCGAGGCAACGTTGATGATCGAGCCACCGCCGTTGGCCTTCATCAGCTTGCCGCCTTCGATGGACATGAAGTAGTAGCCGCGGATGTTGACGTCGACGGTCTTCTGGAAGGCTGACAGGTCGGTGTCCAGAACGTTGCAGAACTGCGGGTTGGTGGCGGCATTGTTGACCAGAATGTCGAGGCGGCCGAATTGCTCGCGGATGAAGGCGAAGACGCTCTGGATCTGCTCCATTTCGCCGATGTGGCAGGCGATGGCGGTGGCTTTGCCGCCGTCCGCGACGATGGCGTCGGCCACCTTCTGGCAGTCGTCGATCTTGCGGCTGGAAACGATCACATGGGCGCCTTGCTGGGCCAGCAGCTTGGCAATGGCTTCACCGATACCGCGGCTGGCGCCGGAAACGAAAGCGATCTTGCCGTCGAGGTCGAACAGGTGGGTCTTGGACATTCTGGTTACCTTGATCCGGTTTAGAGGGTGGATTTGCTGATGACCTGCAAGGCCATCTGTTCCAGCAGCTTGTTCATCATGATGAACTGGGCGAAGCGCTTGTCCTTGGTCTGGCCATGGAAGAAGCGGTAGTAGATCTGCTGCACGATGCCGGCCAGGCGGAACAGGCCGTACACGTAGTAGAAGTCGAAGTTGTTGATCTGGATGCCGGCACGCTCGGCGTAGTAGTCGACGAACTCCTGGCGGGTCAGCATACCCGGCGCATTGCTCGGCTGGCGGCGCATCAGTTGTACCGGCGCCGGGTCGTTCGCCTCAATCCAGTAGGCCAGGGTGTTGCCCAGGTCCATCAGCGGATCACCGATGGTGGTCA
>CALMID010000153.1 GCA_937863915.1 uncultured Pseudomonas sp. | reverse complement strand
GCGAGGGGCTGCAGGAAGCCGAGATCGTCGAGTGGCACGTCAAGGCTGGCGAGGTGGTCAAAGCCGACCAGTTGTTGGTCTCGGTGGAAACTGCCAAGGCCATCGTGGATATTCCCGCGCCCTATGACGGCGTGGTGGCGAAAATCTTCGGCGGCCCGGGTGACATCCTGCATGTCGGCGAGCCGCTGCTGGGCTACGAGGGCGAGGGTGACAGCGGCACGGTGGTCGGCGAGCTGGCCGCCGGTGGCGCCAGCGGTAGCGACAGCTTCTGCATTGGCGCCGCGCCCTCGACCCGCGAACACCTGGCGCCGCGCGCCACCCCGGCCGTGCGTCAGCTGGCGCGTCAGCTAGGCGTGGAGCTGAGCAGCCTGAGCGGCAGTGGTGCCGATGGCCTGGTGACCCGCGCCGATGTCGAGGCGGCAGCGCAGACTCAGAACAACCGCTTTGGCGGCGACAAGCTGCGCGGTGTGCGCCGCAGCATGGCGCTGAACATGGCGCGCTCCCATGCCGAGGTGGTGCCGGTGGTGCTGGTCGGCGACGCTGATCTGCATCGCTGGCGCGAGGCGCGCGACCCGCTGGTGCGCATTGCCCAGGCCATTGCCGTGGCCTGTCGCGCCGAGCCGATCTTCAACAGCTGGTTCGATGGTCGCAGCCTGAGTCTGAAAACCCATGAACAAGTCGACCTTGGCATTGCCGTGGACACCCCGGACGGTCTGTTCGTGCCGGTGCTGCGCAATGTCGGCGCACGCAGCGCCCAGGACCTGCGTGACGGCATGGCGCGCCTGCGCGCGGACGTGAAGGCCCGCTCCATTCCGCCGCAGGAGATGATGGGCGCGACCCTCACCCTGTCCAACTTCGGCACCCTGTTCGGCCGTTATGCCAACCCGGTGATCGTGCCGCCACAGGTGGCCATCCTCGGTGCTGGCGGCATTCGCGATGAGCCGGTGGCCTGGCAGGGGCAGGTGGTGATTCACCCGATCCTGCCGCTGTCGCTGACCTTCGATCATCGCGTGGCCACCGGTGGCGAGGCGGCGCGCTTTCTCAAGGCGCTGGTGGATGCACTGGAGCAGGCCGACGCTTAGTGGCGGCCAAACAGGCGCTGACACCTGCCGTCGGCTGCCACGGTGCTGTCGTGATGGCCGGCTATGCTGCCACTAGTAACGATTGGGCCGTGGAGGCCGGGCGATGGACGAGTGGGTAGTGGACAGTGCAATCAGCAGCGACCTGATGCGCGAGCTGCTGCTGTTTCGCGCCATCGCCGACAACTCCCATGCGGTGATCGGCGCCAAGGACCTCGAAGGGCGCTACCTGTTCGTCAACAGTGAGTATTCGCGGCTGTTTCACCGGGCCTGCAGCGAGTTCATCGGGCGGGACGATCATGAGCTGTTTCCGCAGGAAATCGCCCGCGAGTTTCGCAAGGCCGACCTCAAGGTGCAGAAGAGCCGGCAGACCCTGCAGGTCGAGGAAGTCGCGCCGGTAGACGGGCAGCTGCGGCATTTCCTTGCGGTGAAGTTTCCCATTTTCGATCAGCATGGCCAGCTGTATGCCACGGGGCTGGTGGCCACCGACATCACCAGCATGCGCCAGATGACCAACGAGCTGAAGTTGCTGGCTGATACCGACGGCCTGACTGGATTGCACAACCGGCGCAAGTTCTTCGAGATCGGTCAGCATGAAGTGCAGCGGGCGCAGCGTTATCAGTTTGCCCTGAGCCTGGTGATGTTCGATCTCGACCACTTCAAGGCGATCAATGACCAGCACGGGCATGCCGTCGGCGACCGTGCGCTGTGCGAATTCGCCCATCTGCTGGCCGGCAAGGTGCGCAGCAACGACAGCCTGGGTCGCCTGGGCGGTGAGGAGTTTGCTGTGCTGATGCCGCACACCACGGTGGTGCAGGCGGCGCATTGGGTCGAGCGCTTGCAGAAGCGTCTGCGCAACTGGGCGTTGACCCTGGACGACGGCAGCACGGTTCGCCTGAGCGTGAGTGCCGGGATCAGCCCGCTGGATGTCGAGCACAGCAGCTTCGAGCAGATGCTCAGCCGCGCCGATGGCCTGCTCTACGAGGCCAAGGCGGCGGGGCGTGACTGCGTGATCTATCAGGCCGGCTGATCGCCTGCGCCATCCTTGAGTTCCTGCAGGGCATCCGGCTGGTTCTTGAAGGCGCGGGCGAAGGTATCGCGGTGCTTGGCCATGAAAATGCCCAGCTCCTCGACCTGGCCTTCACTGAGCGACGGCACCGCCTGCTGCAGGACTTCGGCCAGCGACTCGGCCAGTTCGAGCATCTTGTCGTGACGGTCGGCTTCGGCCTTATCCATGAACAGGCGCTCCGGGTCTCGACTGCTGCGGTACACCACTTCGACGGCCATTCATCACCTCATTCCCATCTGCGTTAGTTATAGAGTTTTACTGTATGCACATACAGTATAGGTGCTGCTGTGCGTTCCGTGAAGCCCTGTCGTGGCATCAGCTGCGGCTGATGCGCTGGTTCAGCTGCTGGGCCAGACTGGCCAGGCGCTGGCCGAGGCTTACCAGTGAGTCCTGAGCGTTGAGCAGTTCGGCACTGGCATCACGCTGACGGGCACTGGCGGTGTGCTGCTGGGCGCTCAGGTCACGCAGGGTAAGCAGCTGAACGTGGGCCTGGTCGAGGTTGTGGCTCTGTTCGAGGATGGCGCTGGACAGGTGGCGGGTCTGCTCGGCGCTGGCGCGCAGAGCTTCGCCGACATCGCTGACCTGGCTGACGCCGGTGTCCACGGTGCCCTGGGATTGGCCGAGTACGTTCTGTACCGCGTCGGCGGTCTGGTTGCTGCGTTGCGACAGGTTGCGCACCTCTTCGGCCACCACGGCAAAGCCGCGTCCCTGCTCGCCGGCCCGCGCGGCTTCGATCGCCGCGTTGAGGGCCAGCAGGTTGGTCTGCGCGGCGATGGCGCTGATCATCTGCATCGATTCGGCGATGCGCCCATTGCTCTGCTGGATGTCCTGCATGCTCAGCTGGGCCTGCCCCATGCGCTGGGCGCAGTCGTCCATTTGCTGCGAGCTGCGCTGGGTTTCGGCGTTCAGCTCGTGCATCTGCTGGTTGCCGTCATCCACCTGCTGCAGCACCCGGGCCAGGGCAGTGTCCAGTTGCTGGCTGAGTTCGGCCTGTTCGCGGGCGTCGCCGTCGATGCTCTGGCAGCGCTGGTGCATGTGGCCGAGGGTCTGCTGCAGTTGCAGGCCGACCTGCTGCAGCTCTTCGGCACTCTGCCGCACCTCTTCGAGCAGGCCGGCCAGGTTGGCGCTGCTCTGCGCCACCTGGGCGGCATTGGCTTCGGCCTGGCGCAGGCTTTGACCGGCCTCGCCGAGCGCCTGCTCGCGCAGGTGGGTGTTGTACCACTGCGCCAGCCACAGGGTGAGCATGGGCAGGATGTAGCCGGAAAACTGGTTGACCGTGGCATCCCGTGGGCTCAGCTCGAACTGCGGTAGCGCCGCGCCGCTGCGCTCCAGGCTGATCAGCCACAGCACGAAGGCGATTTGCATCAGGGTCCAGAAGCTGGCACTGAGGCCGCCGGCAAGCAGGTAGGCGAAGACGATCAGGGTCGGTGGCCAGAAGATATGCGCCGAATGCAGGCCGCCCAGCTGGTACACCAGGATCGAGGCGTAGCTGATCATGCAGGCCAGCGCCAGGTTGGCGATGACCGTGCGCGACAGCCAGGCCTGGCGCAGGGCCAGCAGCATCAGCGGCATGCCGATGATCAAGAGCAGCGAGCCTTCGACCAGGGCGCCATTGCCCAGGCGTCCCCACTTGATGGCGCTGTACAGACCGATGACCAGGCTGCACAGGCCGGAAAAAGCCAGGGTGCGTCCCTGCAACAGGCTGGCCTGGTCGCTGTGCTGCTGGGGCAGGAAATGATTGAGAAAGCCTTGAGACATAAGGAGCGCTTCCTTGAATGAGAGTGGCGCCTACTGCGCGGTGCACGCCAGCGAGCCAGTCGGCCTGTGGGCGTTCCGACTCAGTCTTGAGCTTAGTCAATCGGCTGTCCGAGGGGGAGCTTTAGCCGTGGCTAAGGGGAAAGCGCTCGATGCAGTGCAGCGGGCCTTGCAGTTCGTTCGCCTGGTAGCGGCACAGGCTGAGGCTGTGACAGGTCAGGTGCAGTGGCTGAGTGTGGGTAAAGGCACGCAGCCGGGCCTGTACCTCGATGGCGGGCAGGCATTGGCGGTATAGGCCGACAGTCAGATGGGGCAGGTAGGGGCTGTCGCGAAAGTCATCGCCGCGGGCCAGCTGTTGACGCAGGCCGGGCAGTTGCCGTTGTGGGTCGCCAACCGCGAGGAAGGCGGCACTGGCAAAGCTGTCCAGGCCGCCAATGTTCAGGGGGATGGCGCACGGCGGCTGTTCGCGCAGCTGTTGGCGCAGTGTCGCCAGCTGCAGCGGGCAGGCATCGTCGTCATATCGTGGTTGTTCGACCAGAAAGCCGGCAATGGCCAGGGTGATATGGGCCTGGCGATGGCTGTCGGTCAGCCAGGCACCGAGGTGGCGGCGGGCCTGCTGCAGGCGCTGCAGAACATCAGCCTGCTCGATCTCCAGCAGCCACACGGCATAGTGCTGGCGGCCCAGGTGCCACTCGGGAGGGACGTGCGTGGGACAGGCCAGGGTTTCGCTGGGGGCCAGCCGAGGGTCGGAGAACAGCATGCTGCGCAGCCAGGCAGAACGGCCGGGCACCTTAGCAGGCGCCGGCTGCCTGCGACCAGTCAGCTGGCGTGACTGAGGCCAATGGAGGGCACTGGACTGGCCGATTGCAGCCGCAGCCAGTTGATCAGCTCCTGCTCGGGCATGGGTTTGGCAAACAGGAAGCCCTGCATCAGCGGGCAGCCCAGCTCCTGCAGGCGACGCCGCTCGGTTTCGGTTTCCACGCCTTCGGCAATGACCTGCATCTGCAACTGTTCGCCGAGGGAGAGGATGACCCGGGCGATGCGCTCGTCGCCCTGGCCGATCTGCCGGGTGAACGACTTGTCCAGTTTCAATGCGCTCATCGGCAGGCTCTGCAGGCGTTGCAGCGAGGAGTAGCCGGTGCCGAAGTCATCCATGTGCAGGTCGAAGCCTTCGCGGGCCAGGTTGAGCAACTGCTGTTCTAGCCGCTCCTGGTGTTCGGCGAAGGCGCTTTCGGTCAGTTCGAAGTGCACCAGACGACGTGACACCTGAGCGCTGTCGACCAGGGTGCAGAGCTGTGTGGCCAGGTCGTCCTGCAGCATCTGCTTGACCGACAGGTTGATGCTTATCTCCAGCCCGGGTTGCACGGCCTGCAGGCGCGGCAGGGCGTTGATGGCGTTGCGGGCGATGTACATGCCCAGTTCGTCGATCAGGCCGGACTCCTCGGCCACCGGGATAAAACGATCCGGCGGGAACAGCGCGCCGTTGCGTGGCCAGCGCGCGAGGGCTTCAAGCATCAGCGGGCGGCCGTTCGGGTCGACAATTGGCTGGAACCAGACTTCCAACTGGCCGTTGGCCAGCGCGGCGCGCAGATCCTGTTCGATGCTCATGCGCTCGCGCACTTGTTCGTGCATCTGCGCGGAGAAGAAGGCGAAACTGCCCTTGCTGAGGCTTTTGGCCTCGTACATGGCGATGTCGGCATTGCGCAGCAACTGGTCCTGGCTCATGCCGGCCTTGCTGTCGGCGATCCCCATGGAGGCGCTAAGGGTCATGCGGATACTGTCGATCAGCAGGGGCTGGCGGATAGCTTCAAGCAGACGTTCGGCAAAAGTTTGCATGCCCAGCTCGTCGCATTCGCTGATGCTGAGAATGGCGAACTCATCTCCCCCCAGGCGGATGGCACAGTCGCTGGCGCGGATCATGCCCCGGATACGTTCGGCAGTCTGTCGCAGCACATTATCGCCAGCCTCGTGCCCAAGGCAGTCATTGACCAGTTTGAAGTTATCCAGGTCGAACAGGTAAACGGTGGTGCGCATGTTGTCGTGGCGCTGTTGCAGGGCCTGGAACAGCGCCAGAGTCTCGTCGAAAGCCTTGCGGTTGCCCAGGCCGGTGAGGGCGTCGCGGCGCACTTCGGCATACAGGTCGCGGTGCGCGTGCTTGAGCTCGTTCAGGGTGCTGTGCAGCGAGCGTGACAGCTGATCCAGCTCGTCGCCGGCCGGCCGCTCCCCTGGCGCCGGCTGGTGGAGGTGGGCCACCCGCTGCAGGCGGCTGAGTCGGCGTAGCACCAGGTGCTCCAGGAGCAGGGCGACGCTGAGGGTGGCGAGAAACAGGATCAGCAGGCTGTTGCCCAGTTGCAGGCGTTCGGCCAGGGCCAGGTGGCTTTGTGCGGCCAGGGGGCGGCTGATCAGCAGGCGTACGTCACTCTGCCCCAGGCTGTCCTTGAGCAGGTCGCTGGCGACAATCTGTGCGCCGTCTTCCGTGTCGGGCAAGGGCGAGCCATTGGCCTGCAGGCTGAATGCCACGCCGCTTTCACTCTGCAGGCGCTGCACACGGGGGGCATCCAGGTGCCGGGCAAACACCAGCCAGCCGGCGGCAGGCTGGCTCTGGTCCGAGTCGGTGATCGGCCCAATGGCGAGCTGTACCGCAGTGCCTTCGGCCCAGAGCACCAGTTTGATGCCCTCATTCAGTTCACCCTGGCTGCGTTGCGCGAGGATGGGCTTGAGCTGCTGCCACAGCGGGTTTTGCGTGGTTACGGTCTGCAGACGACCATCTTGCAGCTGCAGGCCTTCGAGCACTTGCAGGTCCGTGGAGAGAAACAGCACCAGATCTATGCCCAGATTGTCCAGCGAGTCGCGGGTGTAGTTGTTTTTCAGGTAGGCGCTGCTGCGGGTGTCGAGAAAACTCAGGGTGTCATCCCAGCGGCTGTAATCCAGCAGGGTATGCAGGAGGTTCTGTTGCTGGCTGTGCAGCAGCGTCTGCAGGCGTCGCAGGTCGGCCTCGGCAAAGCGCTGTTCATGGTTGTGCTGGCTGTGGGCCAGCAGGCGCCCGGTGCTCCAGTAAGCGATGCCGCTGAAGATCAGCAGGATCAGCACCAGATAAAGCAGCATGCGGCTGCGCAAGCTTTGATTGAAGGGCATGGGCTACATCCTCCCTGATGCCACGGTGTCAGATGACTGACTCTTGCGGCTGCCCGGCGATTCT
>CALMID010000152.1 GCA_937863915.1 uncultured Pseudomonas sp. | reverse complement strand
CCTTGCCCGGAGTACGAGAGTTGTCTTCCAGCACCAGTTTCTGCAGCAGGCGATTTTCCAGGCCCTTTTGCCATTCGCTGGTGATGAAGAAACCCATCACCAAGGTGCCATTGGAGCGCTCGTCGGCATCGGAGTTACTGATCGGCGTGCTGGTGGCCAGCATGGGGTGGCGGTCGAGGTTGAACCACTCGGAACGGCTGTCGACAGGATTCTCGCGGTATTGGTTGAAGCCGCTGCGAGCCAGCTGGTTGAGTGTGCGCAGCTTGATCAGTGTCGGATCGTGCTGGCGATCCAGTTGCAGGCCGGGCAGTTGTTCGGACGCGGGGACATGCCAGATATCTTCGATCAGGCGGCCCTGACGGTCGTAGAGCAGGATGAAGTGCAGGCCGAGGTTGTCCAGGGTGTCCTGGGTCAGGTTGCTGCTGCGGTATTCCGGGTTGCGCTGCTCGATGAAGCGATAGCTGTCATCCCACCAGGCCCAGTCGCGGCTCAGGGTCTGCAGGTGTTCCATCTGCTGGTGCAGTTCGCGGTGCAGCTGGTTGGCCGACTCGGCCAGATGATCGGCGTCCAGCTGGTCGAAACGCTGCAGCAGCAGGTGCTGGCTGAGCAGCCACACGGCGCCCAGGCTGATCAGCATCAGCGGCAGAAACAACAGGAGCAGGCGGCGGCGCAGGGGCATGAAAAACTCTCGCGGCGTAGGCGACTTCTCTTTGAGTATAGGCCGCTATCTCATCGCCTTTTGATTGATGGCTGTCAGCGTTGATCTGTGTGCCGTTATGGCGCTTCTGTGATTATCAATGGCACAAAAAAGCCCGCTTTTGCGGGCTTTTTCTTCCGTGCGCAAAACTTCAGCGCAAGGCCTGGCCGATGCTCTGGTCCTTGAAGACGCGGGTCAGCGCATCGCTGAGGACATCGCTGACCAGCTTGCTGTTGGTCTCTTCGTTGGGCGCCATGCCGAAACGCTGGTTCAGGGCCGCCGAGTAACGACCGGAGTAGCGGCGCCCGTTGTTCTGGACGTCGGCGCGGAAGACGGCCTTGATGTTGGCTTCGGTGACGTAGGAGCCATCCTTGGGCGACTGGTAGGTCAGCTCGGCCAGGGTCAGGGTGATCTGCGGCGCGTTGTAGGCATTGGGTGTCGGGGTAAAGCCGAGCAGGCGTACGCCGGCGTCGGCCTGGGCCTGCAGGCGCGGCAGCAGGGTCTGGCCATTGACCGTGATGTTGCTGGTTTCGGCGTACAGGCCGCCGCGGCTGCCCAATACCGGTGAGGGACGGCCATCGACCACCTTGACCGAGACCGGCTGGCCCTGGCCGACGGCCATCAGCGGGCCATTGAGCAGCGGTTGCGGCTCCAGCTGTTGCGGGCTGAGGGCGCAGCCGGCGAGGCTCAGGCTGGCAACGGTGAACACTCCGAGCAACAGACGGTGCAGCATGCGTGACTCTCCACGATGGATGGGAAATGGCCGGCAGTATACCGAGCGCCTGGCCGCTGTGGCAGTGCGCGGCGCTGTCATGCGCGTGTCACTTGGATTGGCGATAACCGCTGCAGTTCCCGGAGGTGTTGTCCATGCTGGCTTTACTCATGCTGTTTCGCCCGGCGCCGCGGCGCCAGTTCGTTCTGCTGGATGCCGAGCAGCGCTGCCTGGTCATGCGTTGTGCCCGGCAGTGTCCAGCGGTTGGGAACTGGGTCGAGGTCAGCGAGTTCTCCCTGTCCTGGCTGGGGCAGCCGTTGCCTCGGGAGGCCGTTTTGTCGCCTGTGGCCACACGGCGGCAATGGTCTCTGGCGAGCTGAAGTTAAGCCAGGGCTAAGCCTCTCGCGGTATGCTGCATACCTCTCTGGGGGAGGTGAGCATGCGTATCCTGCTGGTCGAAGACAATCGCGACATCCTGGCCAATCTGGCCGATTACCTGACGCTCAAGGGCTATACCGTCGACTGCGCGCAGGACGGCCTCAGTGGTTTGCAGCTGGCCAGCAGCCAGCATTTCGATTTGCTGGTGCTGGACGTCATGCTGCCGGGAATCGACGGCTTTACTCTGTGCCAGCGCCTGCGCGAGGAAGCGCGCAGCAGCACGCCGGTGATCATGCTTACTGCCCGCGACACGCTGGATGACCGCCTGCAGGGCTTTCGCAGCGGCGCCGATGACTACCTGCTGAAACCCTTTGCTCTTTCCGAGCTGGCCGCGCGCATCGAGGCGGTGTTGCGCCGTAGCCAGGGCATGAGCAAGCGCACCCTGCAGGTCGGCGATCTCGCCTACGACCTCGACACCCTCGAGGTCAGCCGCGGCGGGCGGCATCTCAAACTCAATCCGCTGGGCCTGAAAATCCTCGAAATCCTCATGCAGCGCAGCCCCAACGTGGTACGCCGCGATGCGCTGGAAGAAGCCATCTGGGGCGACGATTGCCCGGACAGCGACAGCCTGCGCAGTCACATCCACCAGCTGCGCCAGGTGATCGACAAACCCTTTGCCCAGCCGCTGCTGCATACCGTGCATGGCGTTGGCTATCGACTGCTGGCGGAGCCTGTCGATGTGGTTTAAGCCCGGCCTGGCGCAGCGCATCATCATCGCCTTCGTGGTGATGACCACGCTGGTGGCCGGGGCTTTTGCCCTGGGCATTGTCGGTACGGTGTACACGATCGAGGAGCGCCTGATCTCCCAGACGCTGGGGGGCGACCTGGATCGTCTGTTGCGCATGGACAGCATGGAGAACTGGCGGCACCGTCCGGAGCGCGACCAGCTGTTCTATATCTCCCGCGGGCCGGGTGAATTTGCCATGCCCGCCGACCTGCAGGATCTCAGTCAGGGCTTTCATGAGGTATTTCGCCCGCCCAAGGCCTACCACGCGGTGATTCGCGAGGTGGCCGGGCGTCGTTATGCCCTGCTGCAGGATCAGAGCGATTTCGAGGATCGCGAACATGTGCTGTTCGCGGTGGTGCTGGTCGGTTTCCTGATCAGCGTGGCCATGGCCAGCGGGCTGGGTGTGTTCATGGCGCGGCGGGTCATGGCGCCCTTGATCAACCTGGCTGCCAAGGTGCGTCGGCGCGAACAGCAGCTCAGCGAGGCGCCGGCCCTGGCCCCGCAGTTTCCGTCTGACGAGGTGGGGCAACTGGCAGCGGCCTTCGATGACACCCTGGGGCAGCTGCGTCAGGCGTTGACCCGCGAGCGGCTGTTCACCAGCGATGTCAGTCATGAACTGCGTACGCCGCTGATGGTCATCGCCACCTCCTGCGAACTGCTCCAGGCCAACCCGGCGCTCGGTGCACGCGAGCAAGGCCACCTCGGCAAGATTGCCCGCTCCTGCGAGGAAATGCGCGACCTGGCGCAGACCTTCCTGCTGCTGGCGCGGGCCGAGCACCAGCAGGTGGCGCATGCCGCCCAGCAGAGCCTGCGCGAGGTGGCGGACGAACTGGCCGCACAGTGGCGCGGCGAGATCGAGAGCAAAGGGCTGCGTTTTGACTACGACCCGGCGGAGACCCCGGCGGGTCTGTATCACGGGCCGTTCCTGCGTACCGTGCTGAGCAACCTGTTGCGCAATGCCCTGCACTACACGCAGAGCGGCCATGTCGCGCTGACCCTCAGTGCCGATGGGTTTGTTGTCGAGGACAGTGGCATCGGCATCCCCGCGGAGTTCCAGGATGCGGTGTTCCAGGCCTTCCAGCGTGGCGCCCAGGCCGGGGGCGAGGGCAAGGGCGTGGGCCTGTCGCTGGTGCAGCGCATCTGTCACCTGCAGGGCTGGCAGGTGCTGCTCACGGAAGCACAGCCGCATGGCTGCCGTTTCTACGTTCGATTGCCCTCGGCTTGACACTTTTTTCATGGTGAGCCGGGCACTGTAGCCACCGTTGGTCAGCTGGTGCTGGCCGTGGAGGCCTTCTGAACTAGTGTTCTGACAGGTGTGTTGCTTCTTTTTCAAGAGGTTGCGGGCATGAAGCTAGAAACTACTCGAGCTTTGTTTCTCGTCCTGTCGCTGGGCACGCTGGGTGCTGCGGTCGCGGCCTGGCAGGAGCCGGGTCTCAAGGTGGTCGGCAGCGCCGCGCGCTGTGCGGTACCGGTCAGTACGCCAGACCTGGCTGTACAGCCGGCGCAGAATGACTTGCTGCTGCTGATGTTCGGCTTATCCCAGGGCATGCACGCCGCCAGTTGAGTGCTGCTGGCGCTCTGCCGCTCAGTCAGGATGGCGTCTTTGGGGCTTTTCTGTGCCTCATCAACTGGTTAGTCTGCCTGCAGCAATTTCTGCCAGAACCAGAGACCCGCGCGGCGGATGAATGACCTGTCCCGTACCTCGCTCAGTCCCATCAGCCTGACCACGGCTGCCCCGACCTTTCGTCCACCGCTGCCGGCTGGTTATGTGCCACGCCCACGTTTGTGCCAGCGCCTGCTGCAAGGGCTCGACGGCCGGCTGCTGCTGATCTGCGCACCGGCTGGCTTCGGCAAGAGTTCCCTGGCCAGCGAGTTCTGCGAACACCTGCCGTCACCCTGGCGCAGCCTGTGGCTGCCGCTCAGCAGTCGCGATGGCGACCCCGGCCGCTTCCTCGAACGCCTGCTGGAAACCCTTCGTCAGTGCTTCCCGCAACTGGGCGAGCAGGCGCTGGGGATGCTCAAACTACGGCAACGGCACCAGCCCTTTGCCTATGAGGAATGCCTGGACAGTCTGCTCGATGAGCTGGCCATGCAGTTGCGCGGCGATCAGCCGGTGCTGCTGGTGCTGGATGACTATCACCTGGCCCAGGGTGCGGTGCTCGATCGCTGCCTGCAGTTTCTGCTCAATCACCTGCCGGCGGGGCTGGTTCTGCTGGTCACCAGTCGCCAGCGCCCCGACTGGCACCTGGCGCGCCTGCGCCTGTCGCGGCAGTTGCTCAAACTCACCGAACAGGACCTGCGCCTGACCGCCGAGGAAAGTGCCGCGGTACTCGCCGAGCAGGGCGCCAGCTTGCCGCGTGCCGAGCTGGAAGGGCTGCTGGCGCGCAGTGAAGGCTGGGTCGCCGGCTTGCGTCTGTGGTTGCTGACCCAGCAGGGTGATACGGCATCCGGCGGGGCCTTGCCCCACGGCGGCGAAGGCCTGATCCGCGACTACCTGCTGGAGGAAGTGATCGAGCGGCTGCCCGCCGAATTGCAGAGCTTTCTCTACGAAACCGCCTGCCAGGAACGTTTCTGCGCCGAGCTGTGCGATGCCGTGCGCGATGCCCATGACAGTGCCGCGCTACTTGAGCATCTGCGCGAGCATCAGGTGTTTCTGGTGCCGCTGGATGAACAGGGCAAATGGTTCCGTTATCACCACCTGTTTTCCGACCTGTTGCGCTCGCGTCCGGTCCATCGCCTGAGCGTGCCGCCCGCCAGCCTGTATCTGCGCGCCTGCCGCTGGTTCAGCAGCCAGGGCCTGCTGGACGATGCCATCGAGCAGGCCCTGCGGGCCGGTCAGCCGGATGTGGCGGCCAGTCTGGTGCAGAACCTCTCCGAGGAGCAGCTGCTCGCCGAACAGAACGTGGCGATGCTGCTGCGCTGGAAGATGGACTTGCCGGACAGCCTGCTGGCCAGTTCGCCACGCTTGATCGTGCTGTACAGCTGGGTACTGGCGCTGGCTTGCCAGCTGGACGCCGCGCAGGACCTGATCGGCCAGCTCGGTCGCTTCCTGCCGGCGCCTTCGGCGCAGGAGCAGGGCGAGCTGCTGGGACAGTGGCTGGCCCTGAGCGGCGTGGTCGCCCGCGCCCGTGGCGACATGGGCACGGGCGAGCAGTATTGCGCCGCCGCGCTGGCGGCGTTGCCCGAAGGCCGCTACGGCCAGCGCCTGATGTGCCTGTCGACCCTGGCCAACCTGGCGGTGGCACGCGGCGATCTGTGGCGTGCACGTGGACTCAATCGCGATGCGCTGGAACTGACCCAGCGCATCGGCAATCCGCTGTTCGAGGCGTTGGCGCACTACGACCGTGCCCGCGTGTTGCAGGCTCGCGGCGAAGTGCTGCGCGCCCAGGACGAGGTGGAGCAGGGGCTTGCCTGTCTGCAGCACCTGTCGGCCGGGCGCCTTTATGCGGTGCGTGCGCGCCTGAACATCTACCGGGGCTATCTGCTGACCCTGCGCCTGCAGCCGGAGGCGGCCACCCAGGCGTTGCAGGCCGGCATCGCCGAGGCGCGTGCCTGTCGCGACATCAGCCTGCTGCTCGGCTACTGCGTGCTGGCCAGCCTCAATGCCCGTCAGGGCCAGTTGGCTGAAGGCTTTGCCGAGCTGGGCGAGGCCGAGCGGCTGATGCATATCTGGGACATTCCGCCGGTGTTCTATCTGGCCATGATTACCCTGGTGAAATGCGAGCTGTGGCTGCGGCAGGGCCAGCTGGAGCTGGCCGAGGCCTGGCTGCAGCGCATGGCGCACACCTATGGCGGCGACCTGGCCGCGGTAGCGCCGGAGTTCCATCCGCAGCTGCCCCTGCATGTGGCGCTGGAGCAGGCTGCCCTGGCACGGCTGCAGGGTAATCTCAGTGAGGCGGAGCGGCGCCTGCGCGGCCTGATCCTGCATGCGCAGAATGCCGGAGCGCTGCTGTTGGCGGTGATGGCCCAGGTGCAGTTGAGCCTGCTGCTGCACGCCGACGGGCGTGAGCGCGAGGCTCAGCAAAGCCTCGCGGTCGCCCTGCAGGGGGCAGCCGGTGGTGCCCTGCTGCCATTCGAGGAACTACTCGGTCATCAGCCGCAGTGGCTGGCCGAGCAATTGGCCCTGCAGGCGCCCGGCGTCTTGCGCAGCGATTTGCAGGCCTTGTTGCCGCTGAATGCCAGTGAGGCGCCCGTTATTCAGACAGCCGGCGGCGAGGCCCTCAGTGCGCGTGAACTGGCGGTCCTGCGGCTGATCGCTCAGGGCTGTTCCAATCAGGAAATCAGCGAGCGACTGTTCATCTCCCTGCACACGGTCAAGACCCATGCCCGTCATATCAACGGCAAGCTCGGCGTGGAGCGCCGCACCCAGGCCGTGGCGCATGCCAAGTCTTTGGGACTTCTGGATTGATTCGGGAGCAGGCTGTTATTTAACAGGCTGTCAGGGTTTGCCCGCCGGTAGCGCCGGTGTTTCCGTGCTGGCCGGTAGCGACAGGTCGAGACGTTTGACCGGCGCCGCACCGGGTGCCGGC
>CALMID010000151.1 GCA_937863915.1 uncultured Pseudomonas sp. | reverse complement strand
TACCTGCCCAAGCCGTTCGACGTCGACGAGGCCGTTTCGCTGGTCAAGCGCGCCGCCCAGCACGCCCAGGAGCAGCTGGCCCAGGCCGTGCCCGCCGAACTGGCACGCACGCCAGAAATCATCGGCGAGGCGCCGGCGATGCAGGAGGTGTTCCGCGCCATCGGCCGCCTGTCGCACTCCAACATCACCGTATTGATCAACGGCGAGTCCGGCACCGGTAAGGAACTGGTCGCCCACGCCCTGCACCGCCACAGCCCGCGCGCCTCGGCGCCGTTCATCGCATTGAATATGGCGGCGATTCCCAAGGACCTGATGGAGTCGGAGCTGTTCGGCCATGAGAAAGGCGCCTTCACCGGCGCGGCCAACCAGCGCCGCGGCCGCTTCGAGCAGGCCGATGGCGGCACCCTGTTCCTCGACGAAATCGGCGACATGCCGGCCGACACCCAGACCCGCCTGCTGCGCGTGCTGGCCGATGGCGAGTTCTACCGGGTCGGCGGGCATACGCCGGTCAAGGTCGATGTGCGCATCATCGCCGCCACCCACCAGAACCTGGAAAACCTGGTGCAGGCCGGCAAGTTCCGCGAGGACCTGTTCCACCGCCTCAACGTCATCCGTATTCATATTCCGCGCCTGGCCGACCGCCGCGAGGACATCCCGGCGCTGGCCCGTCACTTCCTCGGGCGCGCCGCCCAGGAACTGGCCGTCGAGCCCAAGCTGCTCAAGCCGGAAACCGAGGACTACCTGAAGAACCTGCCCTGGCCGGGCAACGTGCGGCAGATGGAAAACACCTGCCGCTGGATCACCGTCATGGCCTCCGGCCGCGAGGTGCATATCGACGACCTGCCGCCGGAGCTGCTCAGCCAGCCGCAGGAAAGCGCGCCGGTGACCAACTGGGAACAGGCCCTGCGCCTGTGGGCCGACCAGGCCCTGGCCCGCGGCCAGTCCAGCCTGCTCGACAGCGCCGTGCCGGCTTTCGAGAAGATCATGATCGAGACGGCCCTCAAGCACACCGCCGGTCGCCGACGCGACGCCGCCGTGCTGCTCGGCTGGGGCCGCAATACCCTGACGCGCAAGATCAAGGAGCTGGGCATGAAGGTCGATGGCGGCGATGACGACGAGGGTGACGACTGACCCCCGCTGAAATCTGACCGAGCGGACAGACAAAGACCTGCGGGGTGCCTAGAATGGCACCCTGATCTGTCCATCGTGGTCTGCCATGCCTTCCTCTTCTCGCCAGGGCCTGCTCCTTGGCCTGTGCGCCTACTTCATCTGGGGCCTGTTCCCGCTCTACTTCAAGACCCTGGCCGCCATCCCGGCGCTGGAGATCATTGTCCACCGTGTGCTCTGGTCGGCGCTGTGCGGCGCGGCTCTGCTGGCCGTCTGGCGTCATCGCGGCTGGTGGCGCGAACTGACCGGTAACCCCTGGCGTTTCGGCATCCTGACCGCCTCGGGCGCCCTTATTGCGATCAACTGGCTGGTCTATGTCTGGGCGGTCAACCACGAGCGCATGCTCGATGCCAGCCTCGGCTACTACATCAATCCACTGATCAACGTGGTGCTGGCCCTGCTGCTGCTCGGCGAACGCCTGCGCCGCCTTCAGTGGCTGGCGGTCGGGCTGGCAGCGCTGGGCGTGGCGCAGCAGGTCTGGCAGCTCGGCCACCTGCCCTGGATCTCGCTGGTTCTGGCGCTGTCGTTCGGTTTCTACGGGATCATCCGCAAGCAGGCGCCGGTCGCGGCGTTGCCCGGGCTGGTGGTGGAAACCTGGTTGCTGCTGCCCCTGGCACTCGGCTGGCTGCTCTGGCATGACAGCGCACTGACCACCCAGGCCGACTTCTGGAGCACGCCCGCAGCCGCCTGGCTGCTGCTCACGGGTCCCATCACGCTGGTGCCGCTGCTGTGCTTCAACGCCGCTGCCCGCCAGCTGCCCTATGCCACCCTGGGTTTCCTGCAGTACATAGCGCCAACTCTGGTACTGCTACAGGCGGTGCTGCTCTATGACGAGCCGCTGCCCACCAGCAAGCTGCTGGCCTTTGCCTGCATCTGGCTGGCATTGGCGCTCTACAGCTGGGATGCCTGGCGGCATAGCCGACGCTACGACTGATCAGATTCTGCGCAACAGGCGCCAGGCCGCGCGGGAACTGGGCCGGGCGCGATTGTCCCGTGCTTATCCACAGCACCATCCCCAAGTGCTGTGCACAACCGATTGAATCTGCACGTTTTTTAATCGAAGCACGGCAGCCAGCGGCAGGCCTGGGCCGAGGAGAGGACTCCCCAGCTTATCCACAGCCTTGCCCCCGGTAACTGGGGATCAGTCCTCGGGACGCAGCACCAGCTCGACCATCAGGTCGTCGGCCAGGCTTTCCAGCTTGGCCTGCAGGGTATCCAGCGACAGGGTCAGCGGCAGCGCCAGCAGCGCCTCGGCATGAAACAGCGGCTCGCTGCTCATCGGCGCCGGCAGCACCTCGGTGGTCAGGCGCTCGACGTTGACGCCCAGATCGGCCAGTTGGCGGCTGATGTCGCGCATGATGCCGGGACGGTCGTTGCCGACCAGGTCGAGATGAATCGGCTTCCAGCTGCACGATGGCTCGATGCCGCTGTGGGCCACCAGCACGCGAATGTCGAAGGCCTTGAGCGCCTGCAGACTTTCCACCAGTTCATCATGCGCCTCGGCCGGCACCGCCACCCGCAGGATGCCAGCGAACTGCCCGGCCATGCGCGACATGCGGCTTTCCAGCCAGTTGCCACCATGCCCGGCGACAACCTGGGCGATGCGTTCCACCAAACCCGGCTGATCCGGGGCAATGACGGTCAGGACAAGATGATCCACGGACAACTCCTTGTTCAGGGCTTCAGGCTGAGCCAGTAGGTATAAAACACCTGGTCACGCACGTAGCCAAGCTTTTCGTACAGTGCCTGCCCGGCCAGGTTGGTTTTCGCCGTTTCCAGCTGCAGACCGCAGGCGCCGGTGGACTCGGCATGCGCCCGGGCGGCATTCATCAGCGCCTCGGCAACGCCCTGCCGGCGCGCCTGGGGGCTGACGAAAAGGTCATTGAGCAGGTAGGCCGGCTGCAGCTCCAGCGAGTTGAAGATGGGATAGAGCTGGATAAAACCCTGCGCCTCACCGGCGGCATCCCGTGCCATCAGCAGCACCGAATCGCTCTGGTCGAGACG
>CALMID010000150.1 GCA_937863915.1 uncultured Pseudomonas sp. | reverse complement strand
GAACATTATGAAAAAGCTACTCGCAACGAAACTGCTCGCGCTGTCGCTGATCCTGGCATCGTCATATGGCTATGCGATCGACGCGACCATCACCAAGACCGACAGTCCCGATATCATAATCGTGGTCAACAACGGCACCGGGCTGGCCCAGTTCGGCTTGATCAGTTCCGACTTTCCCAGTGGCACGGGTAACAAAACCAAGACATTGCAGGGCATCGACTGGAGCACGACGTCCTACCCGAACAACACAGGCGAGACTGTCGAACTGTGCTACTACCGCCCCTACAACAGCAACCCGGTAAGCTGCACGGCCATCCTGCCGAACTCTTCCGGCACGCTGACCACCTATAACGGCCAGAGCTTCGGCAATGGCGCCAGAGTCATCATTCGCCACCGTGTGCAGGGCGGCCAGCAGCCGGGCTATCCCGCCGGCAGCGACACTGTGACCTACCGCTACAGCTACTAGCCACCTTGGCGGGGCGCCATGCGGTCTGCTTGCCCCATGGCGCCCCTCTACGCCAATCAGCAGTCCTTTGGCAAGCGGAGCCTAAAGTTTTTCGCCAACGTGCCGTTATGTACGTAAAGTATGAGTCTTTTCGGATAGATACGTCGCAGCGACATGCGCATAGAGAGCAACCATGGTCGGTATCACTACCTACACATCCCTGTCCAGCAGCCGCGTGACTGGCAGCAGTACCAGTGCCACGGCCCAACCCGTAGCTGCTGACGACAAGACCGGTGCCACCACAAGCACGGGCAGCACCGGCACCTCCAGCACCGTCTCGAACCTGGCCCGCCAGTTGAGCGAGGCGGCTGTGCGCGCCGAGACCCGCGATACCAGCCTCAGCCACAAGGAGTTGGGCCAGAAGGCCACTGCACTACTCAACCAGATTACGGGCGACAGTTATTTCGCCAACAAGGCCCAGCACAACGCCGAAGTGCCTAACACCGACGACCCTGAGTTGCTGGCCCGTGCCAAGCAGGCCACCAGCTTCGTCAATGGTTCCGGCAGCAATCCCTTCAAGGGTATGTCCCGCGATCAACTGGCCCTGATCACCTACGACGACAGCGGCACCTTCACCACCAACGAACGCCGTGCGGCCTGGGAAGAAGCCTATAGCCAAGAAGAAGCCTGGAGGCAGAAGGCCGTAGCGAAAGCCATGGACGAATACAACCGCACCGGCAAGCTCACCAACTTCTTCAGCGAAGTGCTCGAACACTACAAGAGCCTGCCGGCCATTGAGCAGGCGCAGTACCCCGAGGATTACGCTGCCGACCTGCAGCAGAAGATCGACCTCGATTTCAACTACATGACCCATCGGGCCGAAGGCAAGGGCAGCAGCGCCACCAGCCTGATCGAGCAGTTGGTCTCCGCAGGCCCCTACGCCCGCAAGGAAACGGATGGCGCGTCTTCACCTGTGGCAACGCAATCGTCATCCGCCACGCAGTCCGCCAGTGAGGTCACCACGGCATCATCAGCCGCCAGCACATCCGGCACCGTCGGGTACGACCTCATGGTCTCGCGCCTGTTCGGCGGCACCGAGCCCGAGGTCGCCAACGGCGCCCAGGGCATGAGCACCAGCAACATCGGTCGCAGCGCCTTCGAGTTCCTCACCCGCGAGGATCGCGCGCTGGTCGCGGAGATGTACGCCTATGCCCAGGAACAGGGCACCGATCTGACCCATGTGGATCGCCTGGCCGAAGAACTCGGCGACTATCGCCAGCACGACAATGGCCGGCTGAGCTCGAACTTCAACAACGGCACCCACTACGACGTCCAGGGGCGTCAGCTCACGGTCAGCTTCAACGAGCAGGACGCCGCCACCGCCGAGCGCATCCTGAACGGCACTGCGATCAGCAGCACCCGCCTCGACCAGGGCTTCCTGCGCCACATTCTCGATCCGGGCTACGGCGCCTTGAGCAATACCAGCGACCTCGGCTTCCTCGAACAGATGGTGACAAAGTTCTCCAGCGAAGGCAGCGCGCAATCCTCGCTCGACAGCCGATTCGCCACCTATACCCCGGTCATCAGCATCAAGGACAACATCGTGCTGAGCGCTTCCGAGGACGTGAAGCTCAAGCCCTTCGAGCCGGACATCACCAACGTCAACGGCGTCTGGACGGTGACCGAGAAAGGCGCAGCGGCGGGAATTACGCTGGATCAGGTGATCGGTAAATCACAGCGTTCCGACGCGGCTAGCACCGGGCTGGAACAGAACCGCTACATCCTGGATGCCTTCTTCGGCCGGAACGAGCAGAGCACTTCTCGCCCCGACTGGCTGACCAGTCTGCTCGAACAACTACAACAGTCCTAACGCAAAACCGGCGACGGTCAAGCCATGACTATGTATAACCCTCCCCACCCAGGTGAAGCGCTACGCCTTGATGTACTTCCGGCGCTTGGTATAAGTCTCGACGCCCTGGCAGCGCACCTGGGATACAGTGCCCGCCGCCTGCACCAAGTAATCAACTGCCATGCGCCGATCCGTGCCGAACTTGCGCACAGGC
>CALMID010000149.1 GCA_937863915.1 uncultured Pseudomonas sp. | reverse complement strand
TTGTACTCGAACGGCTCGCCGCGCCAGGCTTGCAGCAGCGTGTCGATCACCTCGTCCATGAGCTTGCCGCGCGCGGCCCAGTCCTTGTTCATCGCGTGGTACTCCTCGGGCCGGTAGCCGCTGCCGGCCACGAAACTGAGGCGACCGTTGCTGATCAGGTCGATCACCGCGATGTCTTCGGCGAGCCGCACCGGGTCATACAGCGTCACGAGCAGGGCCGTCACCGTGATGCGCACGCGTTGGGTGCGGGCCGCCACGGCAGCGGCCATCGTCAACGGCGACGGTAGCCAGCCATTCTCCGCGCAGTGGTGCTCTTCCATGTTGACGATGTCGAAGCCGTGCTGGTCCACATAGGCGGCCATGTCCAGCGCCGCCTGGTAGCGCCGGGCTTCGTCGCGGGCATCCGGCTGCAGGCCGGTCATGTTAATGCGCAGGGCGGTGGTGAAAGCCATGGGGCGGGCTCCGGATAGTCAAGCGTGCCTGACAATCTACCAAAAGCCGGCCGGCTGGTCAGGCCGGCAATATAATGTACACTTAAATGGATATTTAACAGGAGAGTGCCATGGAACACCTGCTGACCCACAAGACCGTCTCCCTCACCGAACTGCGCGACCCGGCCAAGGTGCTGGAGAAGGCCGGCTCCACCCCGGTCGCCGTGCTGAACCGTAACAAGGTGGTGGGGTATTTTGTGCCGACCGCTGCGGTTGAGGGTTGTGAGGTGCGTGAAGCATCCGCGGCGGAAACGCTCGGCCATTTTGCTGCCCAGAAAAGCAGGCTTGCTCCTGCGCTCGATTACCTGAAAGACAAGTGAGGGGTAAAACATGGAGCTGTTACTGATCGGCCGGGATGCCGTGCTCGCCTTGCATGATGCGGTGCTGAACCCGAACGAACTTGCCGGGCTGGCGGGTGACAAGTCGCTGGATGCCGTGCTGGGGCGTATCGAGAACCGCTTGCAGTATGGATTGATCGAGGACGTCTTTGATCTGGCGGCGACCTACGCGGTGGTATTGGCTGTCGGCCATGTGTTCAATGATGGCAACAAGCGTACCGCGTTCACGGTGATGGATATCTGTCTGGTGCAGAACGGTATCGAGCCAACGTACGACGTGATCGAAGCGGCGGACATGATCATCCAGGCCGCACAGCGCAAGGTCGATGAAAAGGACCTGGCGCTGTGGTTAAGGCGGCGGGCGGGATAACTGGTGCTATCAATCCTTGTGCTTCATCTGGATCTGCTCTTTGGTCGCAAACTGCCCGCCGGCGGCGCGCCAGGCGCGGATCACCTCGGGCGCATCTTTTTTCGGGTTGTAGATGTCTTCTTCCAGTGAGAACTGGTTGTTGCCGGCGTAGACCAGGCGCGTCCAGTTGGGGAAGCGGAAATCCTTCGTCGGGTCGGTCGGGTGCGGCAGCACGTTCTGTACGCAGCAGACAATCGCGTCGTTCTCCTCGTCATACGCCACCCAATCCTGCGGGAAGTACATGGTGGGGAAGGGCGCCATCACTTTGGTGATCCAGTCGCGGATCGCCTCGCGGCCGCGCATCTCGCCATAGGCGTGCTCGATGTAGAGCGCATCCTCGGTGAACAGGTTGGCCCACAGGTTCCAGTCTTTCGTCTCCACCGCCTTGCGCACCGTCTCGTCATAGTGCCTGAAGGCTTGTTCCAGTTCTGCACGGGTAAAACGGCCCATGGCGGGATTCCTCTGCTGTTGTTATGCAGGCATACTCGGCAAAGCCTGCCGGGCTGTCAAACCGGCAAACGTCGCATGAAGAACAAGAAGGGAGAGGCGCCATGGCCGAGACCGTCACCACGTTCTGCCGCATCTGCGAGGCCCAGTGCGGCCTGCGCGTCACCCGCGAGGGCGGCAGCATCACCGCCATCGAGCCGGATGAGGAACACGTGGTGAGTCGCGGCTATGCCTGCATCAAGGGGCTGACCTTCGAGGATTTCCGTCAATCGCCGGACCGCATCACCCAGCCTCTCAAGCGCGTGGGTGACGGCTTCCAGCCGATCAGTTGGGAGCAGGCCATCCGCGAGATCGGCGACAAGGTGCAACAGCTGCGCCGCGACCATGGCAATGACAGCGTCGGCCTCTATTTCGGCAACCCGATCTCGTTCAGCCCGCTGATGCCGCTGGTGATCAACGGTTTCGTGCGCGGGCTGAAAACCAGCAAGTTTTTCCACACGGCGACGCTGGATTGCAACAACAAGTTCGTCGTGTCCGACCGCATGTATGGCGCGGCAATGGCGCTGACATTTCCCGACATCGACCACACGCAGTTCCTGATGGTGATCGGCGGCAACCCGGCGATTTCGAAGATGAGTTTCATCAATCTGCCGCACCCGGTCGCACGCCTGAAAGCCATCGAGGAACGCGGCGGCCGTGTGGTGTTCGTCAATCCGCGCCGCACCGAGTCGGCCAAGGCCTGTGGTGAACAGGTGTTCATCCGGCCCGATACCGATGTCTATTTCCTGTTGTCTTTCCTGCACGAGGTGCTGGCGCGCAAGGCGCACAAGCCGGAACGCATTGAACCGTTCATGGACGGCTT
>CALMID010000148.1 GCA_937863915.1 uncultured Pseudomonas sp. | reverse complement strand
CCAACACCTATCGGGTACGCGGTCAGCAGCCCTATCTGACGCGGTTGTTCTTCAGCCTGTTGGGCGAGCGCATGCCGCAGAGCATTCGCGTGGTGCTGGCGCGCCAGCATGGCCGGCCGGTGGCGATGGCTTTCAGTCTGCAGGGGGCGGACTGCCTATTTGGTCGCTACTGGGGGTGCCTCACCGACTTCAACTTCCTGCATTTCGAAACCTGCCTGTACCAGGGTATCGACTGGGCCATTGCTCAGGGGCTGGCACGTTTCGACGCCGGCGCCCAGGGCGAGCACAAGCTGATCCGTGGCTTCGAGCCGCAGCTGACCGAGTCCTGGCACTACCTCTGCCATCCCGGCCTGCGTGCGGCGGTGGCGGATTTTCTGCAGCAGGAACGGCCGGCCGTAGAGGCTTATGCCAAACAGGCGCGGCAGGCCTTGCCGTATCGTCAGGGCTGAGCTCAGGTGTATTTGGTAAAGATGGCGCGGACCTGCGCCAGCGCCTCGGCGGGAGACTGTTCTGGCGTGAGCAGGGCTTCTTCCAGCAGGCAGGCGAGCATCTGCTGATAGGCTTTTTCCAGGGCCTTGCGCGAGGCAGCGAACTGCTGGGCGATGGCCTCGCAGTCCTCGCCACGGCGAATCATGGCCTGCAACCCGCGTATTTGTCCTTCGACGCGGGCCAGGCGTTTGAGCATGGCCTCTTGTTGCGGGTTCTGGCTGTCGTTCACGGTTGCTCCACAGGGCGACTGAGGGTGAAGGCGCCGCGCAACTCTCCCAGCTTGAAGCCGCGGGCCTGGTCGGCAGGGTAAAGCGCATCCAGCTTGGCTGCCAACTCAGGACTGAGCTTTTCACCGTGGCAGGTCAAGCAGGGTTGCCCGGTGGGGATGGCCTGCATATAGCGGAATTGCCCGTCAGCGATGGTCTGTTCATGCATGCCGGCCAGCGGTTCGCCGGCTGCTGCGCGGGCCGCAAAACGCTGCAGGACCTCTAGCTCCCAGGCATCT
The DNA here is from genome assembly GCA_937863915.1 of uncultured Pseudomonas sp. Taxonomy (GTDB): domain Bacteria; phylum Pseudomonadota; class Gammaproteobacteria; order Pseudomonadales; family Pseudomonadaceae; genus Aquipseudomonas. The sequence continues at coordinate 9,275 of CALMID010000148.1, read as the reverse complement.
GGCTGGTTGGCCGGGTTGCGGATGCGCAGGGCTGTCCGCCCTACCTGCCAGGGGGATGGGCTGTGTGCCGCGGTCAGTGCTGGTGCCTGCACCTGGCAGCTGGCAACAGCTTGCAGTGGGCCGCCTTGCTGCATGGCCTGCTGCACGCTGTGTTGCAGCGCCTGCTGCAGGGGCATGATCAGGCGGCGAGCTTCTTCGCTCAGGGCAGTGGAGTCGGCCGCCTGACCGCTCAGGGGGAGGCAGAGGGTCAGTACCAGCAGGGCTTTACGCATCTTCATCACTCCATAAGGGGATACCCTGTGGAGTATGTTGCGAGGCCATGCGGCCTGGCAATTGGTCCGGACGCGGTTATTTGCCGCGTACCAACCGGCGCAGCAGATAACGGTTGGGGTGACAGGCCTCGGCCACTGTCCGCGGCACGGGCAGAGGTTCATTGTTCAGCCAGGAGGCCAGCAGCTCGCCGGACAGCGGTGCGGTGATCAGCCCACGCGAGCCATGGCCACTGTTGAGGTACAGGCCTTCCTGCCAGGGGCAGGCTGTATCAGGCGCCTGCCGGGCATCCCTGGCCAGCACGGCATAGTCCCGGGCAAAGGCTTCGGCCTCGGCCAGCGGACCAACCAGTGGCAGATAGTCGGGCGTGGTACAGCGCAGGGCGGCACGGCCCTCGAGCCGGGCGGGATCGAGCTGGTCGGCCTGCAGGCGCTGGCGCAGGTCAGAAGAAATCTCGCCGAGCAGCTCTAGGTTGCTGGCATGTTCCTCGGTCGATGGCTGGCTATCCAGACGCTGGAAATTGAAGCTGGCGCCGAGGGTATGTTCGCCCTGCCAGGCCGGTGCCACGTAGCCTTCGGCGCATACCACGGTTTTCAGAACCTGACTGGCTGGCGTGGCCGGCAGGCGGGTGATTTGTCCGCGGATACCCTTGAGCGGCATGCCAGCCGTCTGCGGAAATCGCAGGATCTCCACGGCGCTGGCGAGGATCACCACCGGCGCCTGCGCCAGCAGCTGCGCGCCGCTCCAGGCCTGCCACTGACCATCAACGCGGCGTAGTTCCAGTGCTTCCTGGTGCAGCAACAGACTGATCCCGGGGTGTTCGGTCAGGGCCCGGCACAGCGCCGGCGGGTGAGCCCAGCCGGCATTGGGGTAGAACAAACCACCGCTGGGCAGGTCGATGCCGCTCAGCTGTTCGGCTTCGTTGCGGTCGACCTGGCGCAGCAGGTCGGCGGGAAAGGCGGCGGCGAGGCCGCTCTGGCGAGCCTGTTCCTTGTCGTCAAGGCCCAGCTGGAGCACGCCGCAGGGCTGCCAGACCTGACCCTCGGGCAGCTCCTGCAGCAGCCGGCGGGTGCGCCCGTAGCCGCTGACAATCAATTGCGACAGCGGCGTATGGTGGGCGGACAGCTTGAGATAGAGCACGCCCTGCGGGTTGCCGGACGCTTCCTGGGCCAGTGCGCTGTGGCGCTCCAGCAGGCTGACTTGCCAGCCACGTGGGGCCGGGGTGGGCGCGCTGCTGCAGCCGGCCAGGCCGCCGCCGATGACCAGGGCGCGACGCTCTTCAGAGGCGGGAGGGCGGGCATACCAAGGCTTGCCGGCAGGCTGTGGCGGGCCGCTGTAATGGCCCTGGAGCATTTCCCATTTCTTGCCGAAGCCCGGCACCTTGCGCATGCTGAAACCGGCCTCGATCAGGCCGCGACGAACGAAGCCGGCACTGGCGAAGGTCGCCAGGCTGGCGCCGGGTGCTGACAGGCGCGCCAGTTCAGCGAACAGTTCGGCCGACCACATCTCCGGGTTCTTGGCCGGTGAGAAGCCATCGAGGAACCAGGCATCGATCTGGGCATCCAGTTGGGCCAGGCTGGTACTGGCATCGCCGATCAACAGGGTCAGTTGCACGCGGCCCGCGGCAAAGCTCAGGCGCTGGAAACCCGGGTGGATGCCCTGGTATTGCGCCAGCAGGGCACGGCTGTAGGGTTCCAGTTCCGGCCACAGCTGCAGGGCACGGGTCAGGTCGGCCAGCTGCAAGGGGTGCTTTTCCACACTGACAAAGTGCAGGCGGGCAGTGCCCGGCGCGCACTGCTCAAACAGCTGCCAGGCACAGAGAAAATTCAGGCCGGTGCCGAAACCGGTTTCCCCGATGCACAGCTGCGCGTGCTCGGCCAGAGCGGCAAAACGCTCGGGCAGGTGGCTGTTGGCGAGGAATACATAGCGGGTTTCCTCCAGGCCGTTGGCCTTGGAGAAGTACACGTCATCGTAACGGCTGGACAGCGGTTGCCCCTGCTCGTCCCAGTGGAGCAAGGCGTGCTGGAAATCATTCATGGAGAAGCTCTGCGGCCGGCAAATGCGCTAGTTTATCGCACAGACAAGCCTGCGCTGATCGGCTAGGGTTGGAAACATTGCACAGGGAGATCGGGATGTTCGAATCAGCGGAAATCAAGCACGCCATCGACGAAGAGTCTTTCAAAGAGCAGTTGCCGGCCTTGCGCGAGGCCTTGCTGGAGGTGCAGTTCGAGCTGCAGCAGCAGGCGCGCTTTCCGGTGATCATCCTGATCAACGGCATCGAGGGTGCCGGCAAGGGCGAGACGGTCAAACTGCTCAACGAATGGATGGACCCGCGCCTGATCAGCGTCGAGACCTTCGATCTGCAGACCGACGAGGAGCTGGCGCGCCCGCCGGCCTGGCGCTATTGGCGCAGGCTGCCGCCCAAGGGGCGCATCGGCATTTTTTTCGGCAACTGGTACAGCCAGATGCTCCAGGCCCGTGTTGATGACCGTATCAACGATGCGGTGCTGGACCAGGCCATCGATGCCGCCGAGCGCCTGGAACGCATGCTCTGTGACGAAGGCGCTCTGATCTTCAAGTTCTGGTTTCACCTGTCCAAGAAACAGATGAAGAGTCGCCTCAAGGAACTGGAAGGCGACCCGTTGTCCAGCTGGCGCCTGAGTCCGCTCGACTGGCAGCAGTCCAAGGTCTACGACAAGTTCGTGCGGCACGGTGAGCGGGTGATCCGCAAGACGAGTCGCGACTATGCGCCCTGGTATGTGGTGCCGGGTGCCGACGAGAACTATCGCAGCCTGTTCGTCGCCCGCACCCTGCTGGATGGCCTGCAGGCGGCCCTGCAGGAACAGCAGCGACCGCAGCGTCATCCGCACTCCGCGCCGCTGATTTCCAGCCTGGATAACCGTGACTTGATCGATAGCCTGGACCTGAGCCAGACGCTGGCCAAGGACGATTACAAGACCCAGCTGGCCACCGAGCAGGCGCGCTTTGCCCGGCTGATGCGCGACAAGCAGATGCGTCAGCATGGCCTGGTCGTGGTGTTCGAGGGCAATGACGCGGCGGGCAAGGGTGGGGCGATCCGGCGTCTGGCGGCAGCGCTCGACCCGCGCCAGTACCATGTGGTGCCGATAGCTGCGCCGACCGAAGAGGAGCGTGCTCAGCCCTACCTGTGGCGGTTCTGGCGGCATATCCCGCCGCGCGGCAAGATGGCGATCTTCGACCGCTCCTGGTACGGCCGGGTACTGGTCGAGCGGGTTGAGGGCTTCTGTTCCCAGGCCGACTGGCTGCGTGCCTATGGCGAGATCAACGATTTCGAGGATCAGCTGGCGCGTGGTCGCATCGTGCTGGTGAAGTTCTGGCTGGCGATCGACAAGGACACTCAGTACGCGCGCTTCAAGGAGCGCGAGGAAGTCGGCTTCAAGCGCTTCAAGATCACCGAGGATGACTGGCGAAACCGTGATAAGTGGGATCAGTACGTCGATGCGGTCTGCGACATGGTTGATCGCACCAGCAACTCACGAGCCCCGTGGACGCTGGTCGAGGCCAATGACAAGCGCTTTGCCCGGGTCAAGGTGCTACGCACCGTCAATGAAGCGCTGGAGGCGGCCTTCGCCCAGGATCTTTGAACAGCCTGCAGCCATGTTTTATTGAAAGTTTGAGCGGGCGTAGATGTCGTTCGACTGCTGCATGCGGCGGATATACAGAGCAATGCTGCGCTCAGCATCCACGCGGGTGAAGTAGGGGCCTTCCAGCGTCCCTTCGCGGGTGGAGAAGAAATACTGACCGTTGATGGCGCTGACCCGTTCGCTGCGATAGTGGCTGCGGGGCGCGGGATCGATATTGCGTTTACCGAACATAGCAACGTCTCCTGCTTAGCAAGGGGCACCTGATCCAGTCTAATCAGGGGACGGCCTGATGTTGAAAGAAACGACCAGTGGTTGTTTTTTAGGCAGTGGCGCTACCAGCGTGCTTGGTTCAGGCCGATCCAGCCCAAGGCGCTGTGCACGGGCACCTTGTCGCTGTCCTCGGCCAGCAGCACACCGCTGAACTCGCCGAACCACTGGCGGTTGTCGTGGTACAGCGGACCCAATTGTGGGCAGGTGCGATGCAGCTGGCGAGGGCTGAAGATCAGATCGACCCGGCCACATTCACTACGGATAGACCAGGGACTGAGGGGGTCGCTGCTGTTGTTGGGGCTAAAGCTGACCTGGCTGTCCAGTTTGGCCAGCTTGCCGCCAAACCACAGGGCGTTGTCGGTCAGGCCGCTGCCGTCGGTCCAGCCAGTGCCGAAGTTGCCAGCGATGCCACCGGGCGCGGCAAAAGCCACGCGCGACCAGTCGCTGTTGTGCGGCCACAGGCCGCGACCGAAATCCAGGGCGGCAAAGCTGCGCCCGGGAATGCACTGGTAGAGGTAGGTGCCCAGCTTGATGCTGCCGGTAACCGGCAGGCCGAGCTGGCGGCAGCTGGCATGGAAGCCGCCCTTGGCGAAAGGCACCACCAGATTCATCGATTCCAGGTGGGCGGGGCGCTGGATATCCAGTTCGACTTGCAAGGCTTGCCCGCCGATATCCGGTGCGTTGACGCTAAGACGCGTGCGTCCGGCCTGTTCGTCGACCCGTATGTGCAGCTGCGGATGCTCGAAGGCCTGGCTGGCCTGAGGGGTATCTGCCAGTTCGCAGCCACTTGCCAGCGGGCTGCGACGGGTAAAGGCGACACTCTTGCCGGAGTGCAGGTCGAGGAAGTAGGCCGCAGCGAACCCCATCAGGTCGAGGTCGGCCAGGGTGATGGCGAGCATCCAGTTCGGCGTGGTAATGCACCAGTGGTTCCAGCGCTTGCGCCGGCCGAAATGCCCGGGGATATGGCAGTCCAGTTGCGGCCGCGCGGACCAGCCGACGGCCTCGGGATTCAGCCGGCCGTCGCTCAGGCAGAGCGGCACGGCGGTGCTGGCCGGCAGCGGTGAAACCAGACTGTTCATGAACACATCCTTGTGTGCAAAGTCGTGATCGTACGAAAAAGTGAGTGGGCAGGGAGCGTGCCGTCATTCTAGAACACTGACAAGTGCTGGCATTTTGTCCATCGGATGAGCGGTGTGCTGCTGCCGCTTTATCCCGTGCGCCAGTCCACACCTTTGGTTGCTTGAGCCGCTCACCGCTTGGGCGCAGAATGCCGGACTTTCCACCCTCGAACAGGATTTTCGATGAAAGCGCTGCGTCTTCTCAGTTCCGCCCTGTTGCTGGCCGCCCTCAGTGGCCAGGCTCTGGCCGATGCCGCCAGCCATGCTGCCAATGCCGAGCAGTTCCTCAAGCTGGCCCGTGCCGACAAGCTGACCGTGCCGGTGTATGCCCAGGTACAGCAGATGTTCGCCCAGGGCTTTGCCCAGGCCAAGGCGCCGGAGGCCAAGAAGGCCGTGCTGGAACGCTACCAGGCCAAAGCCAATGCCGAGCTGGACAAGGCGGTTGGTTGGCCGGTGCTTAAGCCCGAGCTGGTCAAGCTGTACACCAATGCCTTCACCGAGCAGGAACTCAAGGATCTGCTGGCCTTCTACCAGTCGCCACTGGGCAAGAAGGTGCTGGAGAATATGCCGATGCTGACGGCCGAGTCGGCCCGTCTGACTCAGGCGAAACTGCAGAATGCCGTGCCGCAAGTGAACAAGCTGGTGGCCGATATGAACAAGGAACTGGGAGTCAAATAAGCATGTCCATGCGCGAACGTCTGCTGGCCAGCCTGGCCGCTTTGCAGCCCGAGCACCTGGATGTGCTGGATGAAAGCCACATGCACAGCCGTGGCCAGGAAACCCATTACAAGGCGGTGATCGTCAGCGCGCAGTTTGCCGGGCTGAATGCGGTCAAACGCCATCAGCGGGTGTATGCCACCCTCGGTGAACTGATGGGGCAGGTGCATGCTCTGGCATTGCACACCTTCACCCCCGAGGAGTGGGCGGCGCAGGCGGTGGTACCCGCTTCGCCGACCTGTCGCGGTGGCAGCAAGCACGACCACTGAGCCGACCTGGCTTGGGCCTGTGCCCCGGCTTTTGTTAGACTGCGACACCCCGCGCCGGCCCTGAGCCGGCGCCTTTGTTTCAGGTTCGCCCTTTACGCGGGCGCTCACCGAGGTATCTCCCATGACCGCCCCCATCGTCGTCGCGGCGCTGTACAAGTTCGTCTCCCTGCCGGATTACCAGACCCTGCGCGAGCCGCTGCTGCAAACCCTCCTGCAGCATGAAATCAAGGGCACCCTGCTGCTGGCCGAGGAGGGCATCAATGGCACTGTCTCCGGCAGCCGCGCGGCCATCGATGCCTTGCTCGTCTGGCTCCGGCAGGACCCGCGCCTGGCCGATGTCGACCACAAGGAGTCCTACTGCGAGCAGCAGCCGTTCTACCGCACCAAGGTCAAGCTGAAGAAGGAAATCGTCACCCTCGGCGTGCCCGGTGTGGACCCCAATGCGGCGGTCGGCACCTATGTCGAGCCCGCCGACTGGAATGCCCTGATCAGCGACCCTGAGGTGCTGCTGATCGACACCCGCAACGACTACGAAGTGGCCATCGGCACCTTCGAGGGCGCCATCGATCCCAAGACGGCGTCGTTCCGCGAGTTTCCCGAGTACATCAAGACGCACTTCGATCCCAGCCGGCACAAGAAGGTGGCGATGTTCTGCACCGGCGGCATCCGCTGCGAAAAGGCTTCCAGCTACATGCTGGGCGAGGGCTTTGCCGAGGTCTATCACCTCAAGGGTGGCATCCTCAAATACCTCGAAGAGGTGCCTGAGGCCGAGTCGAAGTGGCGTGGCGACTGCTATGTGTTCGACAACCGGGTCACTGTGCGTCACGACCTGTCCCGTGGCGATTATGAGCATTGCCATGCCTGCCGCCAGCCGGTGTCGGCCGAAGAGCGCCAGTCCGAGCATTACCAGGCGGGCATCAGTTGCCCGCACTGCTGGGACAACCTGCCGGAGAAGACCCGCGCCTCGGCCCGTGCCCGCCACCTGCAGATCGAACTGGCGGCGGCGCGCAACCTGCCACACCCGATCGGCTTCAACTACAAGGCCGAGGAACACTGAAATGGCTGCCACCCGCCTGCTCTATGTGATGGACCCGATGTGCTCCTGGTGCTGGGGCTTTGCCCCGGTGGTCGAGGCCCTGGCCGAACAGGCAGCGCGGGTCGGCGTGGCGCTGGAGCTGCGACTCGGCGGCTTGCGCCGTGCCACCGGCCTGGCGCTGGACAGCCAGTTGCGCCAGACCATCCTCGAGCACTGGCAAGCGGTGGCTGAAACCACCGGGCAGGTCTTCCGCTTCGACGGCGCCATGCCGTCCGGATTCGTCTATGACACCGAGCCGGCCTGTCGTGCGCTGGTCGCCGCACGTGGTCTGGATGCGGCGGCGCTGCCGGCGCTGCTCAAGGGCATCCAGCAGGCCTTCTATGCCGAGGGCCGGGATGTGACCCGCAGCGCCGAGCTGCTGGCACTGGCCGAGGCGGCGGGTTTGCCGCGCCAGGCTTTTGCCGAAGCCTTCGATGCCGCACACGCGGCCACGGCAGCGGATTTCGCCTGGGTCGATGGCCTGGGTATCAGCGGTTTCCCCACGCTGCTGGCCGAGCACAAGGGCCAGTTTGCCCTGCTGACCAATGGCTACCAGCCGCTGGCGCAATTGCAGCCACTGCTCGGCCGCTGGCTGGAGCGCGTAGCGCATGCCTGAAGCCGTTCCTGACCGGCTGAGCTGGGCGGAGATCCGCCAGCTCGCTTTGCGTCACCGCAAGGCGCTATTGCTGGCCAACCTGCTGGCGGTACTGGGCGTGCTGGCCAGCGTGCCGATCCCGCTGCTGCTGCCCCTGCTGGTCGACGAGGTTCTGCTCCATCAGGGCGATGCCGCCCTGCGGGTGATGGACCGGCTGTTGCCTTCTGCCTGGCAGCAGGCCACCGGCTATATCGGCCTGATTCTCGCCAGTACCTTGCTGCTGCGCTGCAGTGCTTTGCTGTTCAACGTGCTGCAGGCGCGCCTGTTTGCCCGCCTTTCCAAGGACATCGTCTACCGCCTGCGCCTGCGTCTGATCGAGCGGCTCAAGCGCATTTCTCTGGGCGAGTATGAAAGCCTGGGCAGCGGCACGGTGACGGCTCATCTGGTGACCGACCTGGATACCCTGGACAAGTTCGTCGGCGAGACCCTGAGCAAGTTTCTGGTGGCCGTGCTCACCCTCACGGGCACCGCGGCGATTCTGCTGTGGATGCACTGGCAGCTGGCGCTGCTGATCCTGCTGTTCAACCCGCTGGTGATCTACGCCACGGTGCAGCTGGGCAAGCGGGTCAAACACCTGAAGAAGCTGGAAAACGACAGTACCGCGCGCTTTACCCAGGCGCTGAGCGAAACCCTGGAGGCCATTGGCGAGGTGCGTGCCAGCAATCGCCAGGGTTTCTTCCTCGGTCGACTCGGCCAGCGAGCCGAGGAGGTGCGCGACTTTGCCGTGGCCTCGTTATGGAAGAGCGATGCGGCCGGTCGCGCCAGCGGTCTGCTGTTTCAGTTCGGTATCGACGTTTTCCGCGCTGCGGCGATGCTCACCGTGCTGTTTTCCGACCTGTCGATCGGCCAGATGCTCGCGGTGTTCAGCTACCTCTGGTTCATGATCGGCCCGGTCGAGCAACTGCTCGGCCTGCAGTATGCCTACTATGCCGCCGGCGCCGCGCTGCAACGGCTCAACGAGCTGCTGGCGCGCGCCGATGAGCCGCAATACCCGGCGCGTTGCGATCCCTTTGCCGGCGTGGAGACACTGGGTATCGAGATCGAGGGTCTGCGCTTCGCCTATCGCGATGAACCCGTGCTGGAGGGCCTCAACCTGCGGATTGAGGCGGGCGAGAAAGTGGCGATCGTCGGGGCTTCGGGCGGCGGCAAGAGCACTCTGGTGCAGCTGCTGCTCGGTCTTTACACCCCCCAGGCCGGCACCATTCGCTTTGGCGGGGTGAGCCAGGAAGAGATCGGCCTGGCCGGCATCCGTGACAACGTGGCGGTGGTCCTGCAGCA
>CALMID010000147.1 GCA_937863915.1 uncultured Pseudomonas sp. | reverse complement strand
GATGGCCCCGGCGGTGTATGGCTGGCGCCTCAAGCGCAGCCTGATGAGCATCACTAACGTCATGCCCCATGTGACGGCCGGCGTTGCTGCAGAGAATCCGACGGCACTCAGGCTGCTGCGTTTCTACCACTTGGGCGTGACCCAGATGCACCAGCTGGATGGCAACTCCAGCGCCCTCAGCCAGATGGTGCATGAGATCGACCAGCACAAGGCCCGACTCGAAGCCCTCGGCCTGCCCACCGAGCTCGATACCCTGGAGCCCGAGTGGTTGGAGCAGGTGCGGCAGATCCCGGTTTAAGAACCTATCCAAAGTCTGCTGCGCGTCGGCCATGCTGCGTTGAAACCGGGCTCAGAAGCCGCTTGCGGCTAACGCCCCTTGGGGCGGCCCCGAAGGGGCGAGCGGAGTGAGTCATGCTCATTTACACCTCGTAAACTGCGCTTCTTCGCCCGATTTCGCCTTGCCTGACTCTAGCTCGCGAGACTTTGAACAGGTTCTGAGACTCTGCACCAAGACAACAACGGGACCTGCGGGTCCCGTTTTGCATTATCAATCCGCCGGCGCGGGCAGTAATCGGTTGACCAGCGCGCGGCTGGCGTCCAGTACCTGCTCCTGCACGTCCTTGCGGGCCAGCATGCGCGCCACCACCAGGGCGCCGACGCACTGAGCCAGCAGCGCCCAGGCCAGCTCGCCGTCATCCAGAATCCCGGCCCAGGCCTGCTGGATCTGGCACAACCAGTGCTCGGCCTCCTCGCGCACGGCCGGCTCGGCGCGGGCGATCTCCGCGCCGAGGGCCGGGATGGCGCAGCCCGTCTCGGGATTGTGCAGGTGCGCCAGGCTCAGGTAGCGCTCCAGGCAGCGCTGCAGCTTGTCGCGCCCGGCGTCTTCGGCCTGGCTCAGCAGGGCAATCGGGCTGTGCGACAGCTCGCGGCGGACGATCTCAGTGAACAAATCACTCTTCGACGGGAAATGGCTGTAGAAAGCGCCGCCAGTCAGACCAATGGCCTTCATCAGGCCGTCGACGCCGGTGGTGGCGAAGCCGCCGGCCTTGGCCAGCGCGCCGCTGCTGTGCAGCAGCTTCTCGCGGGTCTGTTGCTTGTGTTCGGCCGAATAGCGCATGCCTGTGTCCTCTCTCCTCTTGACGCTCCCGAAACCATAGCATAGCGTTCGTTTACCTAACGATCGTTTATAAAACTAATCACCCAGAGAAACCGCCATGTCCGAATCCAAAAAAGTCGTGCTGGTCATAGGGGCCGGCGACGCCACCGGCGGCGCCATCGCCAAACGCTTCGCCCGCGAGGGCTACATCGCCTGCGTCACCCGGCGCAGCGCCGACAAGCTCAAGCCCTTGGTCGACGAGATCATCGCCGACGGCGGCCAGGCCCACGGCTTTGCCTCCGATGCGCGCAAGGAGGAGGACGTTGCCGAACTGGTGGAAACCATCGAGCGCGATATCGGCACCATCGAGGCCTTCGTCTTCAATATCGGCGCCAACGTGCCCTGCAGCATCCTCGATGAGACCGCGCGCAAGTACTTCAAGATCTGGGAGATGGCCTGCTTCGCCGGCTTCCTCACCGCCCAGGCCGTGGCCCGGCGCATGGTCACGCGCCAGCGCGGCACCATCCTGTTCACCGGCGCCACCGCAGGATTGCGCGGAGCAGCAGGTTTCGCCGCCTTCGCCGGCGCCAAGCATGGCATCCGCGCCCTGGCCCAGAGCATGGCGCGCGAGCTGGGGCCGCGCGGTATCCATGTCGGCCATGTAGTGGTCGACGGCGCCATCGACACCGCCTTCATCCGCGACACCTTCCCCGACCTCTACGCGCGCAAGGACCAGGACGGCATCCTCGACCCCGCGCATATCGCCGACAACTACTGGCACCTGCACGCCCAGCCGCGCGATGCCTGGACGTTCGAGCTGGACCTGCGCCCCTGGCAGGAAAAATGGTAACCCCGGCCCTCCCCCATACAGGAACAGTCACCATGAGCAAGACCGTGGAATTCTTCTTCGACTTCGGCAGCCCGGCCAGCTACCTGGCCTGGACCCAACTGCCGGACCTGTGCGCCCGCCACGGCGCCGAGCTGCGCTTTCGTCCCATGCTGCTGGGCGGCGTGTTCCAGGCCACCGGCAACGCCTCGCCGATCAGCGTGCCGGCCAAGGGCCGCTACACCCTGATCGACTTCCAGCGCTTCGCCCGCCGCTATGGCGTGGCCTTCTCGCTCAACCCGAACTTCCCGATCAACACCCTAACCCTGATGCGCGGCGCCTGCGCCTACCAGCTGCGCGCGCCCGGGCAGTTCGAGACCTATGTGAAGGCGATGTTCGAGGCGCTCTGGACCCGGCAGCGCAACCTGGCCGACCCCGCCGTAGTGAATGAGGTGCTGACCGAGGCCGGGCTGGATGCCCAGGCCTTCGCCACGTGGGTGGCCGAAGACGAGGTCAAGGCCGCGCTCAAGGCCGCCACCGAAGAGGCTGTCCAACGCGGCGTGTTCGGCGCGCCGACCTGCTTCGTCGGCGGCGAGATGTTCTTCGGCCAGGACCGCCTGGACTTCGTCGCCGAGGCGTTGGCCCAGGCCGACTGATCACCAGTCCGCGGAATGCAAAACGGGGCCAGAAGGCCCCGTTTTATGTTGCGCTGCTAAGCGCTTATTGGTTCTGGTTCAGCGCCTGATCATGGAAAATCCCGTGGTTATCCACGCCCAGCATGAACTTGGCCACTGCCAGGCGTTCGGCCTCGGACAGGTAGTCCTGCGCCGGCATGGCCGGGTAGTCCTCGCGTTTCTTCACCGGCTTGGCGATGTACTCGGCAATGCCCTGCGGGTTGTCCATGTACAGCGCCTGGATGGTTTCCACCGAAGGGCCGATCATGCGCATGCCATAGGCATGGCAGCCGGTGCACACGCCGAAGTAGGTCAGCTTGCCCTTGTCCAGCTCGGTGATCTCGCGCGGCGGCACCGGCTCTGGCAGCAGGCGGGTGACCACGTCGGCGGTGGTGGAGAAGCCGCAGGTGCCGTAATCCTTGAGGCCAACCGTGATGTACTGGGCACGGTTGAGGATGCAGCTTTCGCGGCTGCTGCCGACGTTGACGATATCCACGTTGCCGCTGGTGAGCGTGGCCACCTTGAGCGCCTTGATCTCGTCGATCGGCTCATGACCATTGCCGTACATCACGTTGTTGAGAATCGCCACCTTGTCCGACTTCGGGTCGGTTTCCGGGTCACGGGTGATGTTCGGGAAGCTGTCGTGGTCGGTGATGATGATCGCGGCGTTCTTGTTGCCGGAGATGATGTTGTTCTCCAGGGTCACCTCGTCGGCGGCCATGATCACTACGCCGGTGCCGGACGGCACGCCGGAGACCATGGAGCCCGGCGCGCCGAAGTTCACATGGTTGTTATTGGTGATGAAGTTGTTGCGGATGATCAGGTCATAGGTGGTCTTGATCGGCAGCCCCGGGGTGATGAAGGTGAGGATGCCGCCGGCGTTGTCGTACACCAGGTTGTTCTCGATCACGCCGTGGCGGGAGTTCTCGAACTCGATGCCGGCGACGCTGGCGTACACCTCGTTGTTGTTGACGTGAACGTTGTCGCTCATGCCGACGTAGATGGCCGCGTCTTCGATGCCGCTGACGATGTTGTTGCTGATCAGACCGTTCTTGCCCAGCTGCGGGAAGATGCCGTAGACGCCGGTGTCGACGATGCGGTTGTTGCGGATCAGGAAGTTGTTGCCCGCCTGGCCCATGATCGCGTTGCCCTTGTAGTGGGTGATCAACAGGTTCTCGACGGTGATGTTGTTGCCCGAGTAGAGGATGGCGTCGTTGAGCTTGCGCTCACCCTCCATGATCGGCCACTGGCCCTGCTCGATCACGCCGGTGATCAGGATATCGTCCTTGTCGATGTACACGGTTTCCTTGTAGGTGCCCGGAAACACGCGGATCACGTCGCCCGGCTTGGCGGCGCGCACGGCGGCCTGGATGGAGTCGCCGGCCCTGACATCAATGACCTGACCCTTGCCGCTGGCGCCCACGCTTTTGGCCAGTGAACCGACCGCGGCGGTCTTGTTGTCCGACTTGGCGTAGCGGTCGGCGCCGCCAACGATGGTGGCGCTGTTGTCGCCGCCCAGCTGAGTACCCAGGAAGACACCGCCACCCAGCAGGGCTGCGGAAATCGCCACGCTCAAGAGTTTCTTGGCCATTCTATTCTCCGGTTGGTTCGTTCTTGTTGTCGGTGGGAGTGGTCGAAGCGATCCGTGCCTGCAAGGCCGGTGGCACCCGGCCGACCGGCGCCAGGCCCGAGGGGACCTGCGTCGGAATGGCCGGGGTGAAGGATTCGTCGGTCAGCGCGCGCATGAAGTCCACCAGGCGGTCGAGCTCGTGCTCGGCCAGCTTGGGTTCCCAGATGTGCCAGTGCAGCTGGACCCGGCCCTTCTCCTCCTCGGGCA
>CALMID010000146.1 GCA_937863915.1 uncultured Pseudomonas sp. | reverse complement strand
ATGGGTTATCCCTGTAAATAAAAAACCGGCCTTGAAGGGCCGGTTTTTTTATTCCAGAAAGTACTTATGCACTTTTCGAATGTTTCAGGCGTTTGACTAAAAAGCCTTTGAAGTCAGTACTTTGCTTCAGGTAATAGCACTTTGCCGGTTTTTCCTGCACAGCTTATCCACAGCACCGATCAAACGCTGTCGGCAACCTCTTCCCGCTCAGGTGTGCTCTGCGGCTGATAGCCGTCGATGCGCTGTTGTTGGTCGGCTACCCACTGTTGGGCGCGGTCGTTGAGTTCGGCAATGGCGCGCGGGCCTGTGCCGCTGGCGTGCATCAGTGGGCCTATGACCACCTGCACGGTACCCGGTGTTTTCCCCCAGCCCAGTTTGGGCCAGAAGCGACCGGCATTGTGGGCGATCGGCAATACCGGCAGGCCGGCGTTCACGGCCAGTGCGGCTCCACTGCGGGAGAACTTGCCCATCTGCCCCACTGGCACGCGCGTGCCCTCGGGGAATATCAGTACCCAGGCACCCTGCTGCAGGCATTCATGGCCACGCTGAGCGACCTGCTTGAGGGCCGCCTTGGGGTTGCTGCGATCAATGGCGATCGGCTTGAGCATGGCCATGGCCCAGCCAAAGAAGGGGACGTAGAGCAGTTCGCGCTTGACCACCTGCGACAGCGGTTCGAACAGGGCTGACAAGTAGAAGGTTTCCCAGGTGCTCTGGTGCTTGGCCAGGATCACACAGGGTTGCGGCGGGATGTTTTCCAGGCCGCTGACCTCATAGCGAATGCCGACGATGACCTTGCTCAGCCAAACGGCGCAGTGGCACCAGGCCTGGTTGATCAGGCGATAGCGCGCGCGGAACGGCAGGAACGGCGCGATGAAGACGCAGAGGGAGCACCAGATCAGCGAGCTCGATGACAGCAGCAGGTAGAAGAGGAAGGTCCGTATCGCCTGCAATGCTGTCATGGTGCGTCCTTAGTCGAGCAAGTGAGCGGCAACCGCCGCCAGATCATCGAATACCAATGTGCGCTCCGGCAGGCCTTTGGCCAGGGTGCGCAGGCCTTTGCCGGTTTTTACCAGAACCGGCTGACAATGGACGGCCAGGGCCGCATCGAGGTCACCTCGGCTGTCACCGACAAACCACAGGCCGCTCAGATCGACGCCATAGTAGGCGGCAATCTGTTCAAGCATGCCAGGCAGGGGTTTACGGCAGCTACAGCCATCATCCGGTCCGTGCGGGCAATGGACGATCAGGCCGACTTCGCCGCCCTGCTCCGCCACCAGCTGGCGCAGACGGGTGTGCATGGACTCGAGGGTGGCTTCGTCGTAATAACCGCGAGCCAGCCCCGACTGGTTGGTGGCCACAGCCACGGTCCAGCCTGCCTGGCTCAGGCGGGCGATAGCCGCGACCGAACCGGGGATCGGAATCCACTCGTCGAGCGACTTGATGTAGGCGTCGGAGTCTTCGTTGATGACGCCGTCGCGGTCGAGGATCAGCAGTTTCATGCAGTTACCGAGGCGACCGGGCGGCCTGTTGCCGCCCGGTAACCCGTCAGCCCAGCAGGGAGATATCGGCGACGCCGAGGAACAGGCCGCGCAGCTGGTTCAGCAAGGCCAGGCGGTTGGCCCGCACGGCAGCGTCATCGGCATTGACCATCACGGCGTCGAAGTACGCATCCACCGGCTCGCGCAGGCTGGCCAGCTGGGTCAGCGCTTCGCGGTAGCAACGGGCGGCGGCCATTGGCGTCACGGCCTGGGCAGCCGCTGACACAGCCTGAGCCAGGGCCTGCTCGGCACCGGCTTCCAGCAAAGCACTGTTGAGTGCGGCTGGCAGCTCGCCCTCGGCCTTGGCCAGGATGTTCGACACGCGCTTGTTGGCGGCGGCCAGGGCGCTGGCTTCCGGCAGCTGGCGGAAGGCCTGCACGGCCTGCACGCGCTGGTCGAAGTCCAGCGGGGCGGCCGGGCTTAGGGCGCGCACCGCCTGGTAGACGGCCACGTCGATACCTTCGTCTTCATAACGAGCGCGCAGGCGGTCGAAGATGAAGTCCAGCACCTGCTGGGCCAGGCCTTCGGCCTTGACCTTGTCGCCGTATTGGCCGATGGCGAAGGCCACGGCTTCCACCAGGTCCAGATCCAGCTGCTTCTCGATGAGGATACGCAGCACGCCGAGCGCGGCGCGGCGCAGGGCGTAGGGGTCCTTGGAGCCGGTCGGCAGCATGCCGATACCGAAGATGCCGACCAGGGTGTCGAGCTTGTCGGCCACAGCTACGGCGGCACCGGTGAGGGTGCTCGGCAATTCTGCCCCTGCCCCGCGCGGCATGTACTGTTCGTTGAGGGCCTGGGCCACGTCTTCCGGCTCGCCATCGTGCTTGGCGTAGTAGTAGCCGGCGATACCCTGCATTTCCGGGAATTCACCGACCATCTCGCTGGCCAGGTCACACTTGGACAGGATGCCGGCACGAGCGGCGCGAGTGGCGTCGCCGCCGATGCGCTCGGCGATAAAGCCGGCCAGGGCGGAAACCCGTTCGGCCTTGTTGAATACGCTGCCGAGCTGGGCCTGGAACACCACGTTGGCCAGGCGCTCGTTGCGCTTCTCCAGCGGCTGGCGCTTGTCCTGCTTGAAGAAGAACTCGGCGTCGGTCAGACGCGGGCGCACCACCTTCTCGTTACCGGCGACGATCTGCGCCGGGTCCTTCGTTTCGATGTTGGCCACGGTGATGAAGCGCGGCAGCA
>CALMID010000145.1 GCA_937863915.1 uncultured Pseudomonas sp. | reverse complement strand
GCCCGACTTCCGGATTGATCTCGCGCTGCTCGGTGAGCGTTACCGGGCGTTGGCTCGCAGCGTGCACCCGGATCGTTTTGCCGATGCCGATGCGCGTGATCAGCGTCTGGCATTGGAGCGTGCCGCGCAGCTCAATGATGCCTATCAGGTGCTGAAGAACGCTCCGCAGCGGGCGCGCTATCTGCTGACCCTGCGTGGTCACGAGTTGCCGCTTGAGGCGACGGTGCAGGATCCCGAGTTCCTTCTGCAGCAGATGCAGCTGCGTGAGGAGCTCGAAGATCTGCAGGACAGTGCCGATCTGGACGGGGTGGCGTCATTCAAACGGCGCCTCAAGGGCGCACAGGATGATCTGGAACAACAGTTTGCTGCCTGCTGGCAGGTGGCGGACGAGCGCGAGCAGGCCGAGCGCCTGGTGCGCCGCATGCAGTTTCTCGACAAGCTGATGCGCGAAGTGCGCCAGCTGGAAGAGCGTCTGGACGATTAACCCGCGCGCCCTTGGCGTGCCTGACAGTCGAAACAACATGGCCCTACTGCAGATTGCCGAACCCGGTCTCAGCCCCAAGCCGCATCAGCGTCGGCTGGCGGTGGGTATCGACCTGGGTACCACCAACTCCCTGGTCGCCGCCTTGCGCAGTGGCGTCACCGAATGCCTGGCCGATGCCGAAGGCAGGGTGATCCTGCCGTCCGCTGTGCGCTATCTGGCCGATTCGATCGTCGTCGGCGAGGCCGCCAAACTGGCGGCGCCGCAGGACCCATTGAACAGCATTATCTCGGTCAAGCGCCTGATGGGGCGTGGCATTGCCGACGTCAAGCAGCTCGGCGAGCAGTTGCCCTATCGCTTCAGCGGTGCAGAGTCGCAGATGCCGTTTCTGGAGACCGTGCAGGGTGCCAAGAGCCCGGTAGAGGTCTCTGCGGAAATTCTCCGAGTGCTGCGAGTGCGGTCCGAGCAGAGCTTGGGTGGCGAGCTGGTAGGCGCGGTGATCACCGTGCCGGCCTATTTCGATGAGGCTCAGCGCCAGGCGACCAAGGATGCCGCCAAGCTGGCGGGTCTGAATGTGCTGCGCCTGCTCAATGAGCCCACGGCAGCAGCCGTCGCCTATGGTCTGGACAAAGGCGCTGAGGGCGTCATTGCCATCTATGACCTGGGTGGCGGTACCTTTGATATTTCCATTCTGCGCCTGAGCCGTGGCGTGTTCGAGGTGCTGGCCACGGGCGGCGACAGTGCGCTGGGTGGCGACGACTTCGATCATGCCGTTGCCGGCTGGATCATTGAGCAGGCTGGTCTGTCCTCGGACCTGTCGCCAGCCGAGCAGCGCCAGCTATTGCAGACCGCTTGTGCCGCCAAAGAGCAGTTGACGGATCTCGACGTGGTTGAGGTGGTTTACGGTGCCTGGAGTGGCCAGCTGTCCCGCGAACACTTCAATGCGCTGATCGAGCCGCTGCTGCAGCGCAGCCTCAAGGCGTGTCGCCGCGCAGTGCGTGATGCCGGTATCGAGCTGGATGAGGTTGAGGCGGTGGTCATGGTCGGTGGTTCGACCCGCGTGCCGCGTGTGCGTCAGGCGGTCGGTGCCTTGTTTGCCCGCGAGCCTTTGACCGATATCGATCCGGATCAGGTGGTGGCCATTGGCGCTGCCATCCAGGCGGAAACCCTCGCCGGCAACAAGCGTGGCGAAGAGTTGCTGCTGCTGGATGTGATTCCGCTGTCCCTGGGGCTGGAAACCATGGGCGGGCTGATGGAGAAGATCGTGCCGCGCAATACCACCATTCCGGTGGCGCGAGCGCAGGACTTCACCACCTACAAGGATGGCCAGACGGCCATGATGATTCACGTGCTGCAGGGCGAGCGTGAACTGGTCAAGGATTGTCGTTCGCTGGCGCGTTTCGAGCTGCGTGGCATTCCGCCGATGGTGGCCGGGGCGGCGAAGATTCGCGTGACCTTCCAGGTCGATGCCGATGGCCTGCTGGGCGTGTCGGCGCGTGAGCTGGGCTCTGGCGTTGAGGCGAGTATCGAGGTCAAGCCGTCCTACGGGCTGACCGATGGCGAGATCGCTCGCATGCTGCAGGACTCCTTCAAGCATGCGGGAGAGGACCTCAATGCGCGGGCTTTGCGCGAGCAGCAGGTCGAAGCCGAGCGGCTGGTTGAGGCGGTTCGCGCGGCTCTGCAGGTCGATGGCGAGCACTTGCTGGATGGTGATGAACGCCTTGCCATCGATGCGACAATCGAGGCATTGGTTGAGGTCGCTGCCGGCACCGAT
>CALMID010000144.1 GCA_937863915.1 uncultured Pseudomonas sp. | reverse complement strand
GCTCTTCCAGGTTGTCGTGCAGAGCCTCGAAGTAAACCTCGCTGCTGCGTGGCTGACTGAGGGTGACCTGGGTCTGGGTGATCAGGTTGGACAGCGGCGTGCGCAGCTCGTGGGCAATGTCGGCGGAAAAGCCGGACAGCCGGCCGAAGGCATCCTCCAGGCGCGCCAGCATGGCATTGAAGGCTTCCAGCATCGGGCGCATCTCGCTGGGCACGCTGGCACTGTCCAGGCGCTGGTCGAGCGAGCCGGCGGAAATCCGCTGGCTGAGCTGCGTCAGCTGTTGCAGGGGCTGCAGGCCCTGACGGGCCAGCCAGGCACCGAGCAGGGCGGTGGCCAGTGCGGCCAGGCCCATGGTCAGCCAGATCAGTCGCTGCATCTGGTCCAGGAAGTGCTGGTGGTGGCGGATATCCAGGCTCAGGCGCAGTTGCGGCCCGTTTGGCTGGTCAGGGTCAAGGGGGGCCTGCAGGGTGCGCAGCTGCGTCGCCTCATGCTCATGCCCGGCAGGCTGTGCCTGGCTGCTGAACCACGGCTGACCCTCGGCGCCGAGGATCTGCAGCTGCAGCTCCGGGTGGCGGCGCAGCTCTTCCTCCAGGGCCGGCAGGCGGCTGTCGAGGTTTTCCGGGCCGAGCTTGCGGCCGAGCAATTGGCGATGCACCTCCAGCTTGCTGGCCAGCAGTTGTTCATCCAGTTCGCGAAAGTGCCGTTCACTGGCCTGGTTGAACAGCAGGCCGGCGACCAGCGAGACCAGCGCGGTGCTGGCGGCGAACAGCAGTGCCAGGCGCCGCGTGAGCGAAATGCGCTCCAGTGACAGGCCCGGCATCAGTGGCGCAGCTCCAGGACGTAGCCCATGCCGCGCACGGTATGGATCAGCGGCACGGCAAAGGCGTCATCGACCTTGCTGCGCAGGCGGCGGATGGCCACCTCGATGACATTGGTGTCGCTGTCGAAATTCATGTCCCACACCTGCGAGGCAATCAGCGACTTGGGCAGCACCTCGCCCTGGCGACGCAGCAGCAGTTCGAGCAGGGCGAATTCCTTGGCGGTCAGTTCGATGCGCTGGCCGCCGCGCTCGGCCCGACGGCGCAGCAGGTCCAGGCGCAGGTCGGCCAGACTCAGTTCGGTGTCCAGCGCCGGCCCCTGGCCACGGCGCAGCAGGGTGCGGATGCGCGCCAGCAGCTCGGCAAAGGCGAAGGGCTTGATCAGGTAATCGTCGGCGCCCAGCTCTAGGCCATGCACGCGGTCGGCCACGCTGTCGCGGGCGGTGAGAAACAGCACCGGCATGTGCAGGCCGGCCTGACGCAAATGGGCCAGTAGCTGCCAGCCGTTCTGCCCGGGCAGCATCACGTCGAGCACCAGCAGGTCGTAGTCGTTGTGCAGCGCCAGTTGTTCGCCGCTCAGGCCGTCGCTGGCCAGGTCGACGACAAAACCGGCCTCGCTGAGGCCCTGTTGCAGGTACTGGCCGGTTTTGGGCTCGTCTTCGACGATCAGCAGTTTCATGGCGGCTCCGTGCGTCAGCAGACTCTGGTCGGCGTCGTTATACCAGTTGCGCCGGCGGGCGCCGCCAAGCTGACAACTTTGTAATCTTTCTGACAGCTTGCCGCCAGAGGTGAGCCGGCATGATCAATCCAACAATCGTGATACCCATCCTGATGGAGAACCAATCATGCGCCGTCATCTCTTTGCCCTGTCCCTGCTGTGCAGTCTGCCATTTGCCGCCCAGGCGGCCAGTCCTTCCTATGATTTCGGCCAACCGGGCGAAGCGGCCAAGGCTGACCGCACCGTCGAGATCAAGCTGGGCGACATGTTCTTCGAACCTGAGTCGCTGGAGGTCAAGGCCGGCGAGACCGTGCGTTTCGTGGTGAAGAACGAGGGCAGCCTGCTGCACGAGTTCAACCTGGGCCGGGCGGCCATGCATGCCGAGCACCAGAAGCATATGCAGCAGATGATGGACAGTGGCGCGTTGACCAGCACCGGCATGAACCACGGCATGCAGGGCATGGATCACAGCCAGATGGGCCACGCCGGTATGAACCCTGGTGGTATGAATCAGGGCGACATGATGAAGATGCACCACGACGGTAACAGCGTGCTGGTGGAACCGGGCAAGACGGCCGAGCTGACCTGGACTTTTGGCAGCGCCACCGAGCTGGAGTTTGCCTGCAACATGCCCGGTCACTATCAGGCTGGCATGGTCGGCAAGATGAAGGTGGCGCCCTGATGCGGGCGCTGCTCGCCACCGCGCTGCTGGGCCTTAGCCTGGCGGCGCACGCCGGCCGCTACGAGCTGGTGATAGACGAGGGCCGGGTGAACTTCAGCGACGGTTCGCGCGCGGCGCTGACCATCAACGGCCAGAGCCCGGCGCCTGAACTGCGCTTCCAGGAAGGCGAAACGGTAGAGATCGCCGTCACCAATAAACTGGACCGCATGACGGCCCTGCACTGGCACGGCATCATCCTGCCGTACACCCAGGACGGCGTGCCGGGGGTGAGCTTTCCCGGCATCAAGCCCGGCGAGACCTTCACCTATCGCTTTACCCTCAATCAGTCCGGCACCTACTGGTACCACGCCCACGCCGACTTCCAGGAACAGGAAGGCCTGTACGGGTCGCTGATCATCGAACCCAAGGGGCGTGAGCCGTACCGCTACGACCGCGAGTACACCGTGCTGCTGTTCGACTGGCAGGACGAGAAGCCCGAGCGCACCCTGGCCAATCTGAAAAAACAGGCCGACTACTACAACGACCAGCAGCAGACCCTTGGCGACTTCTTCGCCGAGGTCGGCCGCAATGGCCTGGCGGCGACCATGAAGGACCGTTGGGACTGGGGCAGCATGCGCATGATGAAAACCGATATCGCCGACGTCAGCGGCTTCCGTTTTCTGGTCAACGGCCATGACCCCGAGCAGAACTGGACCGCGCTGTTTAAACCGGGCGAGCGGGTGCGCCTGCGCATCATCAACGGCTCGGGCATGAGCTATTTCGATCTGCGCATTCCGGGCCTGGCCATGACCGTGGTGCAGGCCGACGGCAACGACGTGCAGCCGGTGGTGGTCGATCAGCTGCGTATCGCCGTGGCCGAGACCTACGACGTGATCGTCCAGCCCAGGGAGGACAAGGCCTACACCCTGTTCGCCGAATCCATGGACCGCCGCGGCTATGCGCTCGCCACCCTGGCGCCACGTGCCGGCATGCAGGCCGAGGTGCCGGCACTGCGCGCGCCGCGCCTGCTGACCATGGCCGACATGGGCATGGCCCATGCGGGGCACGACATGGCGGGCATGGACCATTCGAGCATGGCGGGTATGGATCACTCGCAGATGGCCGGGATGGATCACTCGTCGATGCAGGGCATGGACCATGGCGCGATGAATCACGCGGCAATGATGCCCAAGGATAATCCGGATTACGCACCGGGCAGCGGTATCGCCCCCGAGCCGGTCGAGGGCGGGCGGGTGCTGGTCTATGGCGATCTCAAGGCCATGCGCCCGGCTGCCGGTTACCGGAAGCCCGACCGGACCATCGAGCTGAAGCTGACCGGCAACATGGAGCGCTACTTCTGGTCCTTCGACGG
>CALMID010000143.1 GCA_937863915.1 uncultured Pseudomonas sp. | reverse complement strand
GCGGCATCCTCGGCCAGCGCGGCCTTAGCTTTCTCGTAGGCGGCACGCGCCTCGTCGGCCTTGCCCAGCTGAACCAGCAGATCACCCTTGAGTTCTTCGCGGCTGGCCAAGTACACCTGATCGGCATCCCCCTCCAGCAGTTTCAAGCCTTCTTCCAGCTTGCCCTGGGCGGCCAGCACGCGGGCCAGACGCTGACGCGCCAGCTCGGCGAGATTGGCATCGACCGGCTTGTCCAGCACGGCCTTGAGCTCGGCCGCGGCGTCATCCAGCTTGCCCGCTTCGACCGCCACCTTGGCGACGAACAGGCTGCCGTACTGCGCGTAATGGGTACCGGCATACTCGCTCTTGAGTTTTTCAGCCAGCTCGCTGACCTTGGCCGGATCGACCTGGCCGGTCTGCGGCAGGCTGCTTTCCAGCAGCTGCTGGTACAGCGCCGAGGCACCCTGCGCCTGATTCGCCTGGTAGTTCTGCCAGCCCTGCCAGCCGATCACCACGGCCAGTGCCAGGACGCCGCCAGTCAGCAGGGGCTTGCCGTTGCGCTGCCACCAGTCCTTGATCTGCGCAATCTGTTCTTCTTCGGTCTGCATGCTCACCCAGGATTCCCCTTCGCTAAATGCTTACGCCTGCTGCAGGCAGGCACCCAGACGCTCAACAAGAGCGTCCCAGGCAATGGTCTGTTGTTCACTGTCATCGCGCAGCGGCTTGCACCCTACCACGCGGGCGGCCAGCTCGTCCTCGCCCAGGATCAGGGCAAAGCGGGCACCGCTCTTGTCGGCCTTCTTGAACTGGCTCTTGAAGCTGCCGGCGCCGCTGTTGACCAGCAGGCGCAGGCCAGGCATTGCGTCGCGCAGCTGTTCGGCCAGCGTCAGGCCGGCCAGCTCGGCGGCTTCGCCGAAGGCACAGAGATAGAGGTCGGCAGGACGATGCAGCTCTTCCGGCACCAACTGCAGGGTTTCCAGCAGCAGGACCAGGCGCTCAACGCCCATGGCAAAACCGACACCCGGAGTCGGCTTGCCACCGAACTGGGTGATCAGGCCGTCATAACGACCGCCGGCACACACGGTGCCCTGAGCCCCCAGCTTGTCGGTGACCCACTCGAACACGGTGCGCCCGTAGTAATCCAGGCCACGGACCAGTTTCGGGTTGATCTCGTAACGAATGCCGACCGCGTCCAGGCGTGCCTTCAAACCGTCGAAATGCACGCGGGACTCGTCATCCAGATAATCGTGCAGGGTCGGCGCACCGACCAGCAGCGCCTGAGTCTGGGCATTCTTGCTGTCGAGGATGCGCAGCGGATTGGTGGTCAGACGACGCTGGCTGTCCTCGTCGAGCTGCTCGAAGCGCTCCTTGAGGTAGGCCACCAGAGCATCACGGTAGTTGGCGCGGGCCTCGCTGGAGCCCAGGCTGTTGAGCTGCAGGGTGACCGCATCGCTCAGCCCCAGCTGCTTCCACAGGCGCGCCGTGAGGACGATCAGCTCGGCATCGATATCCGGCCCCGGCAGGTTGAAGACTTCGATACCGATCTGATGAAACTGGCGGTAGCGGCCTTTCTGCGGCTTCTCGTAGCGGAACATCGGGCCGGCGTACCACAACTTCTGCACCTGACCACCGCCGGTGAGGCCGTGCTCCAGTACCGCACGGACGCAGCCGGCCGTACCTTCGGGGCGCAGGGTCAGCGACTCCTCGTTGCGATCGAGGAAGGTGTACATCTCCTTGTCGACCACATCGGTACCTTCACCGATGCCACGGGCAAACAGCTCGGTAACTTCGAGGATCGG
>CALMID010000142.1 GCA_937863915.1 uncultured Pseudomonas sp. | reverse complement strand
CTCAAGGCCAACGACTCGCTGGAGTGCCGCAACTGCCACAACTTCAATTACATGGATTTCACCCGCCAGAGCCCGCGGGCCAAGGAGATGCACTCCACGGCGCTGGCCAGCGGCCAGGCCACCTGCATCGACTGCCACAAGGGCATCGCCCACCAGTTGCCGGATATGCATGGGGTGCCAGGCTGGCAGTGAGGGTGGACGAAAGCGGCTCAATGCGTTTTCAAAGGGAAATACCAGACTGGCTGCTGTTGGTTTGGCATCAATCCAAAACACCCAGGCTCCAACGTAGCCCTGCCGCCTGGCACCAATCCCCAACTCGGCCATAGCCTGCCGACAGCAAAAAAAAACGGGAGCCCTAGGGCTCCCGTACTCAATCGAGAAATGTCAGAGCCGGCCAAATCCGGCCGCCACTCCAACTACAACCTCACCTGCGCTTCAAATTGAAACGCCCGTTTAGTTTTGCAAATGTGCACGGCCGTATCCGTTTAGCTTTGTTGCTGCTTTGTAACGCTTTGTAATTGGCTCCAGGCAAGCAACTCGGGTAAAGGCTCAGGCCGCCTGACGCTCCAGCAGGCGGATGATCTTCTCCGGCCCCAGACGAAACGGCTGGTAGCCACGCGGATAGCTGGCGTAGTGCAGCGCCAGGGGGCTGTCCTGGAACGAGGCCACCTCCCAGGGATTGAAGCGCCGCAGCCACCAGGCCCGCCCCTTGAAGGCCAGCCATACCACGGCACCGAGTAACCGTGACGGCTTGCCCAGGCCCAGTGCCGTCAGCAGCGCCGGGTCATCCAGCAACACCTTGACCAGCGGCCGGGCCAACCCGCGCAGCGGCCGCGGCAGCATCTGGCTCAGGCCATGAATGGCGCCGTCGCACACCTGCTGATTGCTCGGCGCATACACTTCCATGCGTGCCCGGTAGTCCTCGCGCCAGCTCTCGAAGGCCGCCAGCGTCGGCGGTATGTCACGGATATGCATGGCCTCGCCCAGTGCGCGAAACGCCATGAACAGCCCCTGCTCCTCGGCCGCCGTCATCGCCCGCCAGCCGAAGCGGCGCAGCCAGCGGATCGGCTCATAGATGAACAGCGACAGGGTGTACAGGTAGTCGTCATTGGCAATCGGGTAATGGCCGTGGATGCGGTTGAGGTGTTCCACCATCTTCGCCCCGTGCGGTCCGTCGACCCCGTCCTGGAGAATCTCGGTGAGGATCGCCCGGGTATCATCCAGACGCTTGACGCTGTGCTGCTCGTACTGCCCGGTGCGGTGCAGCAGTGCCGACATGCGCGGCACGGCGAAGGTCTTGAGCTGAGCCAGCTCGCCGGCCAGCAGCATGTCCAGAGGAAACTCGTGGCGGGCGAAAATACGCAGCATCTGCGCGTAATCCTGCTGCGGGTCGAGCTCGGCCAGTTGGCGGGTATGGATATGGCGGCGCAGGGGCATGCGGGAAATCCTTTGACAGATAATAGACAGCTGTCTATTTATCTCCTGATCCCCGCCCTGCACAGACGACAGGCCGCGCCCGGCGTTCACTAACAGACAGATGCCCGCACATGTCCAGCAACCCACTCGACCGCCGCAGCCAGCGTTCGCGCAAGGCCATCCTCGCCGCCATGCTCGCCCTGCTGCAGGAAAAGCCGTTCAACCGCATTGCCGTGGCGGAGATCTGCCAGCGTGCGGACGTGGCGCGCCCGACCTTTTACCTGCACTTCTCCGGCAAGGAGGAGGCCCTACTCGGCTTCATGGATGAGGTGTTCGAACAGTTCTTCGCCGCCATCGAGCCGCACCTGCCGCAGGCCGAGCTCAACACCCAGACGATCACCAGCCTGCTGTTCGCCCAGTGGCAGGAGCACCACCAGTTGCTCCGCGCCCTGCTCGACGCCGGCCTGGAGAACGCCATGCAGCAGCGCTTTCGCCATTACGGCGCACGCCTGGTCGGGCGTTTTCTCAGCCAGCGCCAGCTCGGCCTGCATGACGGCAGCCTGATGCCCTACCTGATCGCCAGCATCGCCGCCACCGCCCTGGCCTTTCTCATGCGCTGGCTGCGCGAGGACCTGTTGCAACCCGCCGAACAGCTGGCCGCGTTCTACGACGCCGTGACCCGCCCCGGCCTGCTGGCCGTGCTGGCACCCCAGGCATGACAGACGCCCGACCCGCCGGGCAGAATGCCGCCATGACCCAAACGCCTCCCCCGCCCCCGGGCTGCAGCCCGGCACTAAGCGACTGGCCTTGGCCTGCGGACGCCAATGGCCTGAGCCTGCACCGCTGCCAGTTCGATCCGACCCGGCTGGACGGCAACGACTTTGCCCGCCTGGGCATCAGCGCCATCCAAGGCGCCGCCAAGCGGCAGATGGAATACCTGGCCGGGCGCTACTGCGCCGCCACCGCCCTGCGCAGCTTCGACTGTCTGGCCGTGCCCGAACGCGGCGCCGACCGCGCACCGCTCTGGCCGGCAGGCTTCTGCGGCTCGATCAGCCACAGCCATGGCGTGGCCCTGGCCGTAGTCGGCCGGGAGTCGGCCTGGCGCAGCCTGGGCCTGGATCTGGAGGCGCGGCTGAGTGACGAGCGGGCCCGGCGCCTGTGCGCCGAGATTCTCACCCCGGCCGAGCAGCAGCGCCTGCAATCGCTGCCGGGCGATGCACAGGCCACTCGGGTAAGCCTGACCTTCTCGCTCAAGGAAAGCCTGTTCAAGGCGCTCTACCCGCTGACCGGGGTGCGCTTCTACTTTCAGGATGCCGAACTGCTCATGGCCGATCAGGGCATGGCGCAACTGCGTCTCCTGAAAAGCCTCTCCGCCGAATGGACCGCCGGCCGCGAGCTGCCGGCACGCCATGCCGAGATCGACGGCCAGCTGCTCAGCCTGGTGGCGGTGGCAGCCGAGTAAGACTCAGTCGTCCGCCGGCTGCTGACGCGGCCAGATCAGGCTGAACCGCGCCCCACCCAGCGCCGGACTGCGATCGACCTGGGCGCGGCCATGGTGCCAGTAGATGATCCGCCGCACGATGGACAGCCCCAACCCGTGGCCACCGGAGGCGCGGGTGCGGCTGTCGTCCAGGCGCAGGAAAGGCGTGAACACCCGTTCCCACTCCGCCTCCGGCACGCCCGGCCCGTCATCCTCCACATCGATGCGGCACTGCTCCGGACCGATACTGAATGACAGCCGCACCTGCGCCTCGGCATGGCGCAGGGCGTTGCTCACCAGGTTCTGCACCGCCCGCTGCAGGTAGCGCGGCTCGGCCAGCACGCAACTGTCGCCGCTGCCTTCGGCCTGCTGGCAGGGGCCCCGTTCGATGTGCACACCAACGCGCAGCGGCGCCAGCTCGCCGGCCACCTTGTCGAGCAGGCTGGTGAGGTCGACG
>CALMID010000141.1 GCA_937863915.1 uncultured Pseudomonas sp. | reverse complement strand
CGACTACAGCATTGCCGACATTGCCACCTATCCCTGGGTGCGCATTCACGACTGGTCGGGGGTGGCCGTGGATGGTCTGCCTCATCTGCAGCGCTGGATGGATGCGCTGGCGGCGCGGCCGGCGGTCCAGCGCGGGCTGCAAGTGCCGCAGCGCGAGCCGGATGCGGCTGCTGTGATCAAATCCGCGCAATCCATGCTGGCGCGCTAAGCGAGTTATTGATGCCTTATCTGTTGCTGGTTCTGCTGTTGCTGGCCACCCCTTTGCGGGCGGAACCTGGGGTTGCCGCTCTGCCGGCGCCGGCTCACGCCAGCCTGATTGCTCAGGATGACGTGGCCGAGGCCGAGCGCTTCTATCCGATGTCGGCCCTGCGCCGCATCAGCAATCAGGCGCGTGCCGAGCTGCGCCTGGAGGTGGAAGGGCGTC
Source organism: uncultured Pseudomonas sp. (assembly GCA_937863915.1). Lineage (GTDB taxonomy): Bacteria > Pseudomonadota > Gammaproteobacteria > Pseudomonadales > Pseudomonadaceae > Aquipseudomonas. The sequence goes on along the minus strand of CALMID010000141.1, from coordinate 2,904 downwards.
TGATCCGGCAGACCTACCAACTGGCCAGCGGCCATTCCGCCCAGCAGGCTTTTGATCAGTTGCGCACATCGCTGCAGGGCCAGGCGGATCTGTTGTTCTGGTGCGAGGGGCGTGACTGCGGCGCCAGCAGCCTGTGGGCCAACGCGGTGTTTGCCCGCGCCGACCTTTCTGCGCCGGATGACCAGCAACTCTTCACGCTGTGGCGTCTGCGTGCGCAGCCGCAGACAGTCCTGGCCCTGTATGCGGTAAACCGGGCCAATCGTCGCTCTTACGTGCATGTCGAACAGCTGCAGAGCGGCAGCTCCCTGGCCGAACTGCTGCCGACGGCTGCCACCTGGCTGCGCCAGTTGCGCGAGGATGGCGAGCTGCAACTACCGGCGGCTGCCCAGGCTCCGGTCGAGCCCTGGCTGGCCCTGCTGGTGCGAACCCTGCGTCTGGACAGCACCCTGCGCGTGACCCTGCAGGGCGAGCAGGCCGAAGCCTGGCAGGCGGCTTTGCTGGCCGGAGGCATACGGGCTCAGCGTTTGACGGTTTTGGCCGCTACTGAGGCAGGCTCGGGGCTACGCTTGCAGCGACAGTAAGTGGTGCAACCGTGGTCAGTGGTGCAACCTTTCATCGGCATCCGCCTGTTACCCTAACCGGGCGTTTCTCCCCCGGCCTGTAGAGATTGTCTGCGCATGTTCAATACCGATCGCCTGCTGATGCAGATTCTTCTTCTGGCCCTGCTGGCCGCGTGCCTGCTGGTGCTGGCGCCATTCTGGTCCGCGCTGTTCTGGGCGGCGGTACTGGCCTTTGCCAGCTGGCCGCTGATGCGTCTGCTGACGAACGCGCTGGATGGGCGAATCAATCTGGCGGCGGGTCTGCTGACGACCGGCTGGATGCTGCTGGTGGCCGGCCCGCTGGTGTGGCTGGGCTTCAACCTGGCCGACCATGTGCAAAACCTGGTGGCGTTGCTGCAGGGCTTTCAGGTCGACGGCCTGCCGGATGCACCGGCGTGGCTGGACGATTTGCCGCTGATCGGTCCGCGCCTGGCCAGCCTGTGGAATACCGTGGATGTGCAGGGCGCGGCCATGCTTGCCAATGCCCGTCCGTACCTGGGGCAGATCGGCAACTGGCTACTGGCGCGCAGTGCGCAGCTCGGCGGTGGCATGCTGGAGCTCACCCTGAGCCTGGTGCTGGTGTTCTTCTTCTACCGCGATGGCCCGCTGATGGCGGACAAGGTGCGTCGCGGCCTGGAGCGGCTGATCGGCGTGCGCGCCGAGCATTACCAGAATCTGGTGGCCGGTACCGTGCAGCGGGTGGTCAACGGCGTGATCGGCACGGCCGCGGCGCAGGCTCTGCTGGCGCTGATCGGCTTTCTCATCGTCGGTGTGCCGGGCGCGGTGGTGCTGGCGCTGCTGACCTTCGCCCTCAGCCTGATCCCCATGGGACCGCCGCTGGTGTGGGCGCCGGTCACTGCCTGGCTGGTCTACCGCGGTGACTATGGCCTGGCGGTGTTCCTCGGCATCTGGGGTACTTTCATCATCAGCGGCGTGGACAACGTTCTCAAACCCTACCTGATCAGCCGCGGCGGCAACCTGCCGCTGGTGGTGGTGCTGCTCGGCGTGTTCGGCGGCATTCTCGCCTTCGGCTTCATGGGCCTGTTCCTCGGTCCAACGCTGCTGGCCGTGGCCTACAGCCTGATCGGTGACTGGATCGAACAGCCCACGCGCGAACAGTCCGCGCTACCGCCTGCGGAGTAGTGATAGCCGCTGTCAGCGGCTGTCACGCTCGTACTTGTCCAGCGTATCGCGGGCGATCTGCCGGCCGAGCAGGATCAGTTCCTCGGCCTTGTAGAACTCGAAGAAGCGGCAGACGCGCTTGGGGATGTTGATCAGCACATCCGGCGGGTAGCCGGCGATCTTGTACTGCGCCAGCGAGGTCTGCATGGTCTCGAAGCTCTGGTTGATCAGCTCCAGCAACGAGGCCGGGCCGATGCTGTCGCTGACCTGGCTGCCACTGGCCGAGCGCAGCGGCTGGCTGGGCACGATGGCCGGCGCGTTGAGCAGGGTCGCCGTGCTGTCGTCCTCTTCCTCCTCGCCGCCGCTGCGCTTGAGGAAGGCCAGGCGGCTGCCGATGGTTTCCATCATGGCGTCCATGCGGCCCTTGAGCGCCGGCGGACGTTCGATCACCGGCAGGCTGTAGTGCTTCTGGTTGGCCGAGTTGAGGTTGACCGCGACGATCAGGTCGCAGTGGCTGGACACCACCGGCACGATCGGCAGCGGGTTGAGCAGACCGCCGTCGACCAGCATGCGGTTGCCCTGAATCACCGGGGTGAACAGGCTGGGGATGGCTGCCGAGGCACGCATGGCCTGATGCAGGCAGCCTTCCTGAAACCAGATTTCCTGCTGGTTGGTCAGGTCGGTGGCCACGGCGGTGTAGGGAATCGGCAGGTCTTCGATATCGATGTCGCCGACTATTTCGCGCATCTTGCCGAAGACTTTTTCACCGCGGATGGCGCCCAGGCGGAAGCTGACGTCGAGCAGGCGCAGCACGTCCAGGTAGTCCAGGCTGCTGATCCAGTCGCGGTACTGCGGCAGCTTGCCGGCGGCGTAGATGCCGCCGATCACCGCGCCCATGGAGCAGCCGGCCACGCAGCCGATCTCGTAACCGCGCGCTTCCAGCTCTTCGATCACGCCGATATGGGCATAACCGCGTGCGCCGCCCGAACCCAGTACCAGGGCAATTCGTTTGCTCACCGTGCATCCCCCTTGAAAACAGGCGCCGACGATACTCGCCCGCAGGCAGGTGGCGCTAGACTGAAACGGTCAATCCAAACCGGAGGTCGGTATGTACAAGATGCTGCTGTTGGCCACGCTGCTGGCTGTCGCCGGGTGTTCCGGCAAGACCGTCAATCGCGATAAC
>CALMID010000140.1 GCA_937863915.1 uncultured Pseudomonas sp. | reverse complement strand
CTCGACCTGATACTGGTAACGACCGTGCTCCTGTTCCAGCTCGGTTTCCTCGATCGTGGCTCCTGGGTGTTTGGCCAGTGCGGCAGCATTGAGCTTTTCGAATGACTGGATAGTGCCGGCGTCACGCAGACGCAGGGCCTCATCCGGCCCCAGGTCCCGGGCCTGAACAGTCGCGGCGGCAAAAGCCAGGCCAGTCAGAGTCAGGATTGCAGTCAGCTTGTTCATGGGTCGTTTCCTCGTTTGAGTGTGTAAGGACTTTGTGCTGCACACTCTAGCCACACTCGATTAACTCAAACTGAATACCAACAGCGCCGTCTGCAGTCGACATATTCATCCTGTGAAGAGCGCTTGGCCCAGCCCACGCAGGACCTATAATCGCCGGCTGTTAGCAGGAGACCCGCATGCCAGCCATTCACCGTAAATTCCCAGCCCTGACCCTGCGTGCCGGACAGCGTGCCATGCAACGTATCCGCAGCCAAGGTCTGCAGGCGGCCGATGTCAGCATCCTGCCAGGCGCAGCCGGCGGCCCCAAAGGCCTGGGGATTCAGGGGCTGGATCTGGCTCTGTTCGGCTCCTGGCTACCCAGCGCACCGCGACAGCGTACCCTGATCGGTGCATCGATCGGCTCCTGGCGCTTCGCCAGCGCCTGCCTGCCCGACCCGGTGCAAGGACTGTTGCGCCTGGGGGAGCTGTATACCAGCCAACGCTTTGCCAAGGGTGTGAGCATGGCCGAGGTCAGTCGCAGCTGTACGCAGCTGCTTGACGACCTGCTGCAGGGACAGGATGCCAGCGTGACCCACAACCCGCTGTACCACCTGAATATTCTGGTGGTGAAGAGCCAGGGCCTGTTGCGGCACGACCACCGCGGCAAGCTGGGCCTTGGTCTGTCGGCGGTGATCGGCAATAACCTGTTGGCCCGCCAGCGCCTGGCAGGCCATTTCGAGCGCGTGGTACTGCATGACCCGAGGCAGACTCCACCGCTGGCGCCACTGACCGACTTCACCTCCCACTATCACGAGCTGGGCGCTCACAACCTGCGCCAGGCTTTGCTCGCCTCGGGCTCCATCCCCATGGTGATGAACGCCATCAGTGAGATTCCAGGCGTCAACGCTGGCGTCTTCCGCGATGGAGGCCTGCTCGACTACCATTTGGACCTGCCCTATCGCACCGACGGTATCGTGCTCTATCCACACTTTACCGACCGCGTCATTCCCGGCTGGTTCGACAAGTCACTGCCGTGGCGCCGCGCCAATGCCGAACAGTTGCAGGATGTACTGCTGATCTCACCCTCGCGCGAATATCTAGCACATCTGCCCCATGGCAAGCTGCCTGATCGCAGTGACTTCAAGCGCTACCTGGGCAACGACCTGGGCCGTGAACACTATTGGCGCCAGGCCATGGCCGAGAGCCGCCGTCTGGGTGACGAATTCCTCGAACTGGCCGACAGCGGCGACATTGCAGGGCGACTGCAACCGCTCTGATGGGCAGTGAGCGAAGAAGTTGAATAACCGCGGGTAGCCGTTCAGCAGACGGTTAAACTATCTACGTCACCAGGGAGGGATATGCGGCTACTGAGGGCTTCAGT
>CALMID010000139.1 GCA_937863915.1 uncultured Pseudomonas sp. | reverse complement strand
TTCCTTGAGCTTCTTCTCGTCGAGGATCTCGACCTTGAGGTTCTTGTGCGCCTTGCCCAGGGCCTTGGCCTGTTCGGCCAGGTAGCTGGGGTGGCAGAGATTTGGCGGCAGGTTGCCGAGGTCGCGGGTGAATGCCATGCCGCTGGCGATGGCCTGGGCGTGCAGGCTGCCGCGCTCGATATCGGCAAAGTGGGCCTTGTCGGCCAGCAGGGTGATCTTTTTCAGCGCCCGGGGTTCGGCTTTCTCGCTCTTGAACTGGTCGAACTGGTACAGGCCGTCGGCGAGCGATTCGATCAGCAGGCGCGCCTTGCCGTAGGCGTTGCGGCCCTTGACCTTGATTTCGTCGAGTGCGAGTACGGCGTCACTGCCGGCCAGGCCTTTGAGGATGCCCAGTACGCTGCCGGTCAGTTTGCGGTACTGGCGGTCACCCAGCTCGCCCTTGCCGCAGCCGACCAGCAGGACGCGCTCGGCCTTGAGACCGGGCAGGCTGTGCAGCAGCAGTGTCTGCCCGGGCTTGCCGGCGATGTCGCCGCGCTTGAGCACGGCACTGATGGCGCCAGCGCAGGCGGCATCGACAGCTTTGGCGGCGCTGCCGAGCTTGCGGCCTTCGCCAACGGCCAGGACCAGAGTGGCGGTTTTCAGCGTTTCGGCGTGTGCTGACTTGACCTGGAATTGCATGACAGGCTCTCCCCAAGACAAAGAGTCGGGATTAACGGATAATGCCGGCATTTTTCAGGCGCGAATTGTCTGACTGGCCGGCCGCATGGCGGCTAGTTTGAGCGCAGCCCATTGGGCCTGACAACCCTGGAGTGTCCGGTTTGATCGTCTTCCGTTACCTGTCCCGTGAAGTGTTGCTGACCCTCAGCGCGGTAAGTGCCGTGCTGCTGGTGATCATCATGAGCGGGCGCTTCATCAAGTACCTGGCGCAGGCTGCTCAGGGTTTGCTCGATCCGGGCGTACTGCTGCTGATTATCAGCTTCCGGATACCCGGCTTTCTTCAGCTGATTCTGCCGCTGGGGCTGTTCCTCGGCATTCTGCTGGCTTACGGGCGCCTCTATCTGGAATCGGAGATGACCGTGCTGTCGGCCACCGGCATGAGTCCGCAGCGGCTGTTTGCCTACAGCCTGGCGCCGGCCCTGCTGGTGGCGGCGCTGACCGCCTGGCTGAGCCTGTCGCTGGCGCCGGCGGGCGTGGCCAAGGTGGCCGAGATTCTCAAACAGCAGGACAGCATGACCGAGTTCGATACGCTGGTGGCGGGTCGCTTCCAGTCGATCAAGGGCGGCAACCGGGTGACTTACACCGAGAAGCTGTCCGAGGACCGTACCGAGCTGTCGGGCGTGTTCATTTCCGAGAAGCGCCTGGGCAAGGCTGGCGAAGATCGCGGCATTGCCGTGCTGGTGGCCGAGAGCGGGCGCCAGCAGATTCAGCCAGATGGCAGCCGCTACCTGATCCTCAACAATGGTTTCCGTTACGACGGCAGCCCCGGTCAGGCCGACTACCGCGCCATTCGCTATGACACCTATGGCGTGCTGCTGCCCAAACCGAGTGTCGATGGCGAAATCAGCGAGCGCGAGGCGATTCCTACCCGTGAGCTGCTGACCAGTGACAACCCCAGGCATCAGGCCGAATTGCAGTGGCGTCTGTCGATTCCGCTGCTGGTCTTTGTCGTGACCCTGCTGGCGGTGCCACTGTCGCGGGTCAACCCCCGTCAGGGCCGCTTCCTCAAGCTGCTACCGGCCATTCTTCTGTACATGAGCTACCTGGCCCTGCTGATCGCCGCACGCGGCAAGCTGGACAAGGGTGAATTCGTCTACGGCCTGTGGCTGGTGCATGGCCTGTTCGTGCTGGTGGGGGTGCTGCTGCTCTACTGGGAAAATCTGCGTTTGTTCTGGGCGGCACGGCGTGCGCGTGTGGAGGTGGCCCATGGTTAAGCTGGATCGTTACATCGGCACCAGCGTGTTCTTCAGCATTCTTGCGGTGCTGGGCATCATCGTCAGCCTGGCCCTGCTGTTTGCCTTCATCGACGAACTGAGTGACGTCGAGGGCGGCTACGGTGTGCTCGACGCTCTGTGGTACGTGCTGCTGACTGCGCCGCGCCGGCTCTATGAAATGCTGCCGATGGCGGCGCTTATCGGCTGTCTGGTAGGCCTGGGTACCCTGGCTAGCCACAGCGAACTGACAGTGATGCGTGCCGCCGGGGTTTCCGTCGGGCGGATCGTCTGGGCCGTGATGAAGCCGATGCTGGTGCTGATGCTGGCGGGCATTCTGATCGGCGAGTATGTCGCTCCCTGGAGCGAGAACCTGGCCCAGGGCAGTCGTTCGCTGGCTCAGGGTGGCGGCGATGCGCAGAGCGCCAAGCGCGGCCTGTGGCATCGTCAGGGCGACGAATTTGTGCACATCAACGCGGTACAACCCAATGGCGTGCTGATCGGCGTGACCCGCTACCGCTTCGATGCCGAGCGCAATCTGCAGTCCTCCAGCTTTGCCCGTCGCGCGCTGTTCCAGGGTGATTTCTGGCTGCTGGAGGATGTGGCGACGACTCGCTTCCATCTGGCGGAAAAACGTACCGAGGTGCTCAAGGCGCCGACCGAGCAGTGGCAGGTCGAGCTGTCGCCGCAGGTGCTGGGCACGGTGGTGATGGAACCGGAAGCGCTGTCGA
>CALMID010000138.1 GCA_937863915.1 uncultured Pseudomonas sp. | reverse complement strand
ACATCCTGATGCGCTTCTTCACCGTGCCCAACGCCAAGGAAGCGCGCAAGTCGGTGTTCTACGCCACCGGTTTCATCGGCTTCTTCTTCCTGGTGGTGATGGTGCTGGGCTTCGCCGCCATCGTCATCGTCGGCACCGACCCGCAGTTCTTTGTCGGCGGCGACACCAAGGGCGCGCTGATCGGCGGCGGCAACATGGTCGCCATGCACCTGGCCAAGGCCGTGGGCGGCAACCTGTTCCTCGGCTTCCTCTCTGCCGTGGCCTTCGCCACCATCCTCGCGGTGGTCTCCGGCCTGGCCCTGGCCGGCGCCTCGGCGATCTCCCACGACCTGTACGCCACCGTCCTGAAGAAGGGCACGGCCAGCGAGAAGGAGGAGATGCGCGTGACCCGCATCGCCACCGTCGGTCTGGGCATCGTCGCCATCCTGCTGGGCATCCTGTTCGAGAAGATGAACGTGGCCTTCCTGGTCGGCCTGACCTTCGGCGTGGCCGCCTCGACCAACTTCCCGGTGCTGATCATGGCCATGTACTGGAAGGGCCTGACCACCCGCGGCGCCCTGTGCGGCGGCTTCGTCGGCCTGATCACGGCGCTGCTGCTGGTGATCCTGTCGCCGGCCGTGTGGGTCACCGTGCTTGGCCATGCCCAGGCGATCTTCCCCTACGACCACCCGGCGCTGTTCTCCATGCCGCTGGCCTTCCTGGTCATCGTCGTGGTCTCCAAGCTGGACCGCAGCGCCCGTGCGATGCGTGAGCGCGCCGCCTTCGACGACCAGTTCGTCCGGGCGCAGACCGGCCTGGGCGCCGCCGCGGCCTCCAGCCATTGAAACAGTCCGGCGCTGCCCCTCGGCGCGCCTGACCCTCCGGGCCGTTGCCGACAACGGCCCTTTTTCTTCCACCACTCGCCGGGGCCTGCCCCGGCGCCCGATTGAGGTGCCCGATGCCCGAATTCAACGCTCCCCTGCGTGACCTGCGTTTTGTCCTCCACGACGTGTTCGACGCCCCCGCTTTGTGGGCCCGCCTGCCGGCCCTGGCCGAGACGGTGGACGCGCAGACCGCCGACGCCATCCTCGAGGAAGCGGCCAAGGTCACCGGCACGCTGATCGCCCCGCTCAACCGCAGCGGCGACGAGGAAGGCGCGCAGTGGAGCCAGGGCGCGGTCACCACCCCGGCGGGGTTCAAGGAAGCCTACGCCACCTACATTCAGGGCGGCTGGGTCGGCCTGTCCGGCAACCCGGCCTACGGCGGCATGGGCATGCCCAAGATGCTCGCCGTGCAGTTCGAGGAAATGCTCTATGCCGCCGGTTCCAGCTTCGCCCTGTACTCGGCACTCTCCTCCGGCGCCTGCCTGGCCATCGACGCCCATGCCAGCGAAGCGCTGAAGAACACCTACCTGCCGCCGATGTACGAAGGCCGCTGGGCCGGCTCCATGTGCCTGACCGAAGCCCATGCCGGCACCGACCTGGGGCTGATCCGCACCCGCGCCGAACCCCAGGCCGACGGCAGCTACCGGATCAGCGGCAGCAAGATCTTCATCACCGGCGGCGAGCAGGACCTGACCGAGAACATCATCCACCTGGTGCTGGCCAAGCTGCCGGACGCCCCGGCAGGGCCGAAAGGCATCTCGCTGTTCCTGGTGCCCAAGCGGATGGTCAATGCCGATGGTTCGCTGGGTGAACGCAACGCCGTGTCCTGCGGCTCCATCGAGCACAAGATGGGCATCAAGGCCTCGGCCACCTGCGTGATGAACTTCGACGGCGCCACCGGCTACCTGATCGGCGAAGCCAACAAGGGCCTGGCGGCGATGTTCACCATGATGAACTACGAACGCCTGTCCATCGGCATCCAGGGCATCGGCTGCGCCGAAGCCTCCTACCAGAATGCCGTGAGCTACGCCCGCGAGCGCCTGCAGAGCCGGTCGGCGAGCGGCCCGCAGGCTCAGGACAAGGCCGCCGACCCGATCATCGTGCACGCCGACGTGCGCCGCATGCTGCTGACCATGAAGGCCATGACCGAAGGCGGCCGCGCCTTCGCCTGCTACGTCGGCCAGCAGCTCGACCTGGCCAAGTTCGCCGTCGATGCCGACGAGCAGCGCCGCGCCGAAGCCCTGGTCGCCCTGCTGACGCCGGTGGCCAAGGCGTTCTTCACCGACAGCGGACTGGAAAGCTGCATCCACGGCCAGCAGGTGTTCGGCGGCCACGGCTACATCCGCGAATGGGGCCAGGAACAGCTGGTGCGCGACGTGCGCATCGCGCAGATCTACGAAGGCACCAACGGCATCCAGGCCCTCGACCTGCTCGGGCGCAAGGTGGCAGCAGGCGGCGGTGCCGGCCTGCAGGCGTTCTGCGCCGAGATGGACAGCTGGGCCGCCCGCGACGGTCTGTATGCAGCCGAACTGAAAAGCGCGGTGCAACGCCTGCGCGAGATCAGCGCCTGGCTACTGGAGCAGGCCCGCAGCAACCCCCACGAGATCGGCGCCGCGTCGGTGGAGTACCTGCACCTGTTCGGTTACACCGCCTATGCCTACATGTGGGCACGCATGGCCGACTGTGCCGCCGCGCGCCGCGCCGAGGACGAAGGCTTCCATGCCGGCAAGCTGGCCAGCGCCGAGTTCTTCTTCCGCCGCCTGCTGCCGCGCACCCTCAGCCTGGAAGCCTGCATCCGCGCCGGCAGCACCCCGCTGTTCGGGCACCACGCCGAGCAGTTCTGACGTTTGAGCATTGGCGCGGTGCCCTCGCAGTCGGGCACCGCGTCTTTTTTATTCCCCGAGCCCTGCAGGTGATTCCATGCGCACCCTCACCACCCTCCGCGGCAACAGCCAGAAACTCGATGGCGGCGCCATGTTCGGCAACGCGCCCAAGGCGCTCTGGCAGCGCTGGATGCCGGCCGACGAACAGAACCGCATCGACCTCGGCTGCCGCGCCCTGCTGGTTCAGGAAGCGGGCCGCAACATCCTCATCGAAACCGGCATCGGCGCCTTCTTCAGCCCCGAGATGAAGCAGCGCTTCGGCGTGCAGGAAGAGCGCCACGTGCTGCTCGACAGCCTGGCCGAGGTCGGCCTGAGCGATGCCGATATCGACATCGTGCTGCTCACCCACCTGCACTTCGACCACGCCGGCGGCCTGCTCGCACCCTGGGAGGATGGCCGGCCAATGCGCCTGCTGTTTCCCAATGCGCAGTTCGTCACCGGCCGCAGCCACTGGCAGCGCGCGCGCCACCCGCACCCGCGCGACCGGGCCTCGTTCATCCCCGAGCTGCTCGACCTGCTGGAGAGCAGCGGACGCCTGCAGTTGCTCGACCAGCAGGGCCACTGCGACCTGCTCGGCCCCGACTGGCGCCTGCACTGGAGCGATGGTCATACGCCCGGCCAGTTGCTGCCGGAAGTGACCATGCCGGATGGTCCCATCGTGTTTGCGGGCGATCTGGTGCCCGGTTCGCCCTGGGTACACCTGCCGCTGACCATGGGCTACGACCGCTTTCCCGAAGGACTGATCGAGGAAAAGGAACGCCTGCTCGACAGCCTGCTGGCCCGCAACGGACGCTTGGTATTCACCCACGACCCACGGATCGCCATGGGCCGCGTGGTGCGCGACGAGCAGCAGCGCTACAGCCTCAGCGACTGCTGCGCCGAGCTGCGCCAGCTGGCGGCCTAGCCCAGGCTCCTGCCGCTAGCCGGCGCCAACCAGCGCCTGCAGCTGCGCCGCATCGAGGGTCTCGTGTTCGAGCAGCTCGCCGGCGCAGCGCTTGAGCAGCTCGCGGCGCGCATCCAGTAGCGTCAGGCTGCGCTGGAAGGACTCCTCGACCAGACGCCGCACCTCCTCGTCGATGGCATCGGCGGTGGCTTCGCCATAGTCGTGGGCGCGGGTCAGGCCGTACATCGCCTCGCTGTCGAGAAAGCGCTGACGCTCGCGCTCCAGCACCACCGGCCCCAGGCGCTCGCTCATGCCATAGCGGGTGACCATGGCGCGGGCGATGTCGCTGACCTTGGCCAGATCGTCCGCCGCACCGGTGGACAGCTGGCCGAACACCAGCCATTCGGCCGCGCGCCCGCCCAGCAGTACCGCCATCTTGTTCTCCAGCTCCTCGCGGCTCATGAGGAAACGGTCTTCGGTCGGTCGCTGGATGGTGTAGCCCAGCGCGCCCAGGCCGCGCGGAATGATCGACACCTTGTGCACCGGATCAACGCCCGGCAGCGCCATGGCCACCAGGGCGTGGCCCATCTCGTGATAGGCCACGGTCTCGCGCTCACGCGGGTTGAGCAGGCGATTGCGCTTTTCCAGGCCGGCGACGATGCGCTCGATGGCCGCATTGAAATCGCCCATGGCCACCGCCTCGGCCTGGCGCCGGGTCGCCAAGAGGGTCGCCTCGTTGACCAGGTTGGCCAGGTCCGCGCCGGTGAAGCCCGGCGTCAGCGCGGCGATGGCCTGGGCATCGACATCGGCCGCCAGCCGCGCCTTCTTCAGGTGCAGGGTGAGAATCTGCAGGCGCCCGAGCTTGTCCGGCCGGTCGACCAGCACCTGCCGGTCAAACCGCCCGGCGCGCAGCAGGGCCGGGTCGAGGATTTCCGGGCGGTTGGTCGCCCCCAGCAGGACCAGACCGCTGGAGGTATCGAAACCATCCAGCTCGGCCAGCAACTGGTTGAGGGTCTGTTCCTTCTCGTCATGGCCGCCGCCCATGGGGCCGATGCCCCGCGCACGCCCCAGGGCATCCAGCTCGTCGATGAAGATGATGGCAGGCGCCTTGCTGCGCGCCTGCTCGAACAGGTCGCGCACCCGCGCCGCGCCCACGCCGACAAACAGCTCGACGAACTCCGAACCGGAAATGGAGAAGAACGGCACCCGCGCCTCGCCGGCAACCGCCTTGGCCAGCAGGGTCTTGCCGGTGCCCGGCGGACCGACCAGCAGCACGCCCTTGGGCATGCGCCCGCCAAGGCGGCCGTAGGTCTGGGGATCCCGCAGGAACTCGACGATCTCGCGCAGCTCGTCCTTGGCCTCGTCGACCCCGGCGACATCGGCAAAACTCACCTTGCTGTCGGTTTCCATGTAGATGCGCGCGCGGCTCTTGCCGATCTGCATCATGCCGCCGCCCATGCCATTGCCCAGACGGCGCATGAGGAAGAACCAGACGCCGAAGAACAGCAGCAACGGCAGCAGCCAGGACAACAGATCGCGCAGCAGGGTGCTCTCGATGCGCCCGCTGTAGCGCACCCCGTACTGCTGCAGGTGGGCCGACAGTTCGGGCTCGATACGGTTGGCCCGCACCAGATTCTGGCCGCTGGCCAGGGGCTCCTTGAGCGTCCCTTCGACAAAGCGCTCGGACACGGCCACCGACTCCAGGCGCCCCTCCTGCAGGTACTGTTCGAATTCGCTGTAGGGGATTTCCACGGTTCGCTGCTGCAGCGCCATCAGGTACTGCAGGCCGCTGAACAGCAGCACCGCCACCAGCCAGTAGCGCAGGTTGAACTGGATCTGCTCTTTCATGCCGCTCCTCCTTGTCGTGTCAGGAGTGTGGCAGGTGCGGGGCCGCTCGGCCCTGCCGCAGATCAGGACGGCGGCTTACAGGCCGCCGCTGACGCCCAGGGTCACGCCCAGTTCGGCGGCCACGGCAAACGGCAGCAGCAGGGTATCGAGCAGCGCGCTGAATGGCAGGTCGACACTGGGATAAGCCGGCGCCGATGTGCCGAAGCGCTCGGTCGGGCAGCAGCCGCCGTTGATGGCGTACCAGTCCAGCCGGGTGCCGGCATAGATCACCGGCGCATCGGCCTTGGCCGCATTCAGCGTGCTGACGCTGGCGCAACCCGGCAGGATCGCGCAGGCCAGCAGCAGGGCAGACAGCGCCTTATTCATCGCTGGCCAGGTGATGCTCGCCCCAGCGCGGCAGCATGTCCTGGGGAATGTTCAGGCAGTTGAGGATGCGCGCGACCACGAAGTCGACCAGATCATCGATCGTCTGCGGCTGATGGTAGAAGCCAGGAGCCGCCGGCAGGATGGTCACGCCCAGGTTGGACAGCTTGAGCATGTTCTCCAGATGGATGCTGGAGAACGGCGCCTCGCGCGGCACCAGAATCAGCTGACGACGCTCCTTGAGCACCACGTCGGCGGCGCGCTCGATCAGGTTGTTGCAGGCACCGCTGGCGATGGCCGACAGGGTGCCGGTCGAGCACGGCACCACCACCATGGCACTCGGCGCGCCGGAGCCGGAGGCCGGCGGCGCCATCCAGTCTTCCTTGCCGTACACGCGGATCTGCCCAGGCGCGGCGCCGGTATATTCGCTGAGGAAGGCCTGCATCGCCTGCGGCTTGGCCGGCAGGGCCACGTCGGTCTCGGTGGCCATCACCAGTTGCGCCGCCTTGGAGATGAGGAAATGCACCTCGCGCTCCTCCTGCACCAGGCAGTCGAGCAGGCGCAGGCCGTACTGGGCGCCGGAGGCGCCGGTCATGGCCAAGGTGATGCGTTCGGGACCCTGCATGTCAGCCCTCCAGTGCCTTGGCCAGCTTGCCGTGCAGGCCGCCGAAACCGCCGTTGCTCATGA
>CALMID010000137.1 GCA_937863915.1 uncultured Pseudomonas sp. | reverse complement strand
CGCTCGAGAGCAACGGCATCGAGGACGCGCGTTTCGTGCGTTTCACCGAGGACAACGGCACGTCCACCTACATCGCCACCTACACCGCCTATGACGGCAGTGAGCGGGTGTACACCAGTGCCGCAGACAAGGCGTATGTCACCGGCAATGGCGATGACTGGCAGATCGACCGCGACAGCTACGGCTACACCTTGCTGCTTTCGGGTAGCTGGAACGATGTGTTTGCCGGTGTCCAGCTGTCGCCCTATGCGGTCTTCCAGCACGACTTCCAGGGTAACTCCGACCGGGTCGGCAACTTCATCGAGAACAACAAGGCCTTCACCGTGGGGATGGACGCGCTGTACCTGAACAGCTTCCAGGTCGGCCTGCAGTACACCCAGTACGACGATGGCAACAGCGGTGCCTATGACCGCGACAACATCTCGCTGACTGGTAAGTATTCGTTCTGATCAACCGGCCCGGCCTTGCGCCGGGCTGAGTTCTGTCCTGGAGTTTTTACTATGCGTCCATCGCTTTCTTTGCTGGCTGTTGCCTTGTGGCTGACAGCTCCTGTTGCTGTACAAGCGGCTGTTTCCGCCAGTCAGGCGGAAACCCTGAAAACCACCCTGACTCCGCTCGGTGGCGAGCGTGCCGGTAATGCTGCCGGTACCATTCCTGCCTGGACAGGTGGTCTGACCAAGGCGCCGGCTGGTTATCAGGGTCCGGGTAAGCGGCATGTCGACCCCTATGCCGCCGACAAACCGCTGTTCGTGATCACCAAGGCCAACCTGGAACAGTACCGCGGTAATCTCACCGACGGCCAGATTGCCCTGATCAAGTCCTACCCGGACAGTTTCAGCATGCCGGTCTACCCGACCCAGCGCAGTGCCGCGGCACCGCAGTGGGTCTACGACAACACCTACAAGAATGCCACCACGGCCAAGCTGCTCGATGGCGGCAACGGCATCAGCGATGCCTACGGTGGTACGCCGTTCCCGATTCCGCAAAGTGGCGTCGAGGCGGTGTGGAACCATATCACCCGTTATCGCGGCAGCTATCTGGTTCGCCGTTCTTCAGAGGCTGGTGTGCAACGCAATGGTGCCTACGCGCTGGTCACCTCGAAGAACGAGGCCAAGTTCCGCTTCTATGATCCTCAGGGCAGCTATGCCACGCTGAACAACCAGCTCTTTTACTACCTGACCTTCACCACGGCCCCGGCGCGCCTGGCCGGTGAGGGCGCGCTGGTCCACGAGATGCTCGATCAGGTCAAGGAGCCGCGTCAGGCCTGGGGTTACAGCACGGGCCAGCGACGCGTGCGCCGTGCGCCAACCCTCGCCTACGATACGCCGATCGAGGCCACTGATGGTCTGCGTACTGCCGATGACACCGACATGTACAACGGTGCGCCGGATCGTTACGACTGGACGCTGGTTGGCAAGCAGGAAGTCTTCATTCCCTACAACAACTACCAGCTGACCAGTGCCGAGGTGAAGTACAAGGACCTGCTCACCCCGGGCCATATCAACCCCAAATACACCCGCTACGAGCTGCACCGGGTGTGGGTGGTCGAGGGCAAGCTCAAAGCGGGCGCGCGGCATATCTACTCCAAGCGTCGCCTGTACCTGGACGAGGACAGCTGGAGCGCGGCGGTGGTCGATCAGTACGACGGCCGTGGCGAGCTGTGGCGCGTGTCGATGGCCTACCTGAAGACCTTCTACGAAGTGCCGACGGTATGGACCGGCCTGGATACCTTCCACGACCTGCAGGCGCGCCGCTATGGGGTGCAGTGGCTGGACAACGAGGAGAGCAGCACGGTTGATTTCAGCCAGGCGGCGCCGGATGACAGCAACTTCAGTCCCTCGGCCCTGCGCCGCAAGGCCGGTCGCTGAGCGGGTTTCCGCACAAATGAAAACGGCGCCCGCAGGCGCCGTTTTTTATTGCCCGACTGTTCAGGCCGTCCAGCGCTTCAGAACCAGCGTGGCGTTGGTGCCACCGAAGCCGAAGCTGTTGCTCATCACGGTGTTGAGCTGCACATTCTCGCGGGTCTGCTGCACCACCGGCAGATCGGCCACTTCCGGGTCCAGCTCCTCGATATTGGCGGAGCCGGCAATGAAGTTGCCTTCCATCATCAGCATGCAGTAGATGGCTTCCTGCACGCCGGCGGCACCCAGCGAGTGACCGGACAGGCTCTT
>CALMID010000136.1 GCA_937863915.1 uncultured Pseudomonas sp. | reverse complement strand
CGCAAGCTGCAGCACAGCCATCCCGATACCAAAGTCGTAGCCGTCACCGTTTGCGAGGACGATCCGTTCCCCACGCGTTTGATGCAGGCTGGCGCTGCTGGTTATCTGACCAAGGGCGCGGCACTCGAGGAGATGGTTCAGGCCATTCGCCAGGTTTTTGCCGGGCAGCGCTACATCAGCCCGCAGATCGCCCAGCAGATGGCGCTCAAGTCGTTCCAGCCGAAAGCCAGTGAGTCGCCATTCGAGCTGTTGTCCGAACGGGAAATCCAGATCGCCCTGATGATCGTCAGCTGCCAGAAGGTGCAGGACATCTCCGACAAGCTGTGCCTGTCGCCCAAGACGGTCAACACTTACCGTTACCGCATCTTCGACAAGCTGGACATCACCAGCGACGTCGAGCTGGCCTTGCTGGCCGTGCGGCATGGCATGGTCGATGCCGGCACCTGAAGCCAGCGCGGCATTCGATGCCCCGGCCTTTCTCGCTCATTGCAGCAGCCACCCTGGCGTCTACCGCATGCAGGACGGCGACGGGCGCCTGCTGTACGTCGGCAAAGCCAAGAACCTGAAGAAGCGTCTTGCCAGCTATTTCCGCAAGACCGGCCTGGCGCCCAAGACTGCCGCCCTGGTTGCGCGCATCGCCCAGATCGACACCACCATCACCGCCAACGAAACCGAAGCCCTGCTGCTTGAGCAGACGCTGATCAAGGAATGGCGTCCGCCGTACAACATCCTGCTGCGCGACGATAAGTCCTATCCCTACGTCCTGCTCGGCGACGGTGACTTTCCTCGTCTGGGGATTCATCGCGGCGCGAAGAAGGCCAAAGGTCGCTACTTCGGCCCCTATCCCAGCGCGGGCGCGATCCGCGAGAGCCTCAACCTGCTGCAGAAAACCTTTCAGGTGCGCCAGTGCGAGGACAGCTATTACAAGAACCGCACACGGCCGTGTCTGCAGTACCAGATCAAGCGCTGCAAGGCGCCTTGCGTCGGTCTGGTTGAGCCGGCGGAATACGCTGAGGACGTACGCCTATCCGTGCTCTTTCTGGAGGGGCGCAGCAATCAACTGAGTGATGAGCTGAACCGTGGCATGGAGCAGGCGGCCATGACGCTGGACTTCGAGCGCGCCGCCGAGCTACGTGACCAGATTGCGCTGCTGCGTCGCGTTCAGGATCAGCAGAGCATGGAAGGCGGCAGTGGCGACGTCGACATCATCGCCGCGGTGGTCAACCCCGGCGGCGCCTGTGTTCATCTGCTCAGCGTGCGCGGCGGCCGTGTACTGGGCAGCAAGAACTTCTATCCGCAGGTGGCCATCGAGGAGGAGGTCGGTGATGTGCTGATGGCCTTCCTTGCCCAGTATTACCTGGGTAGTCAGGAGCGCGATGTGCCGAGCGAGCTGATCGTCAACGTGCAGCATGACGATCTGCCGATCCTGGCCAGCGCCATTGCCAGCCAGCGCGGTCGCCAGCCGGAAATCAGCGTGCGGGTGCGCGGCACACGGGCCAAGTGGCAGCAATTGGCCCTGACCAATGCCGAACAGGCCCTCGGCGCGCGCCTGGCCAACCGCCAACACCTGGCTGCGCGCTTCGAGGCACTGGCCGATGCACTGGATTTTGCCGAACCCCTGCAGCGCCTGGAGTGCTTCGACATCAGCCACTCCAGCGGCGAGGCCACCGTCGCCTCCTGTGTGGTATTTGGCCCCGAGGGCCCGCTGAAATCCGATTACCGCCGCTACAACATCGAAGGCATTACCGGTGGCGACGACTACGCCGCCATGCACCAGGCCCTGACGCGACGCTTCAGCAAGGTCAAGGACGGCGAGGGCAAGCGCCCCGACGTCCTGCTGATTGACGGTGGCAAAGGCCAGTTGGCCAT
>CALMID010000135.1 GCA_937863915.1 uncultured Pseudomonas sp. | reverse complement strand
CTTGCCAAGCGCCTTGCACTCCTCACGCAGTTTTTCCTGCCATTCCGGATGCACGGCCAGACGGTAGATGATGTGGGTCAGGGCACTGGTGGTGGTGTCGTGGGCACCGAACAGCAGGAAGCTGACGTGCTGCACGATATCCTCATCCGAGAACAAGCTGCCGCTCTCGGTCTTTTCCTTGCACATGAATGACAACATGTCAGTGCCATCACCGGCGCGTTTTTCGATGATCAGCCGCTTCACAAATTCATGGATGATCTTCAGCCCTTCCATACCCTTGTGGTACTTGAGCCATGGCAGGCCGATATCCTTGCGGATGATGGCGGTCAGGGCTTCGTTGATATCCAGGAAGGCATTATTGAGTTTCTCGGCATCGGCACTGATGTCATCGAGGTCGATAAAGACTTTCGCCACCGCTTTCAGCAGTGATTCCTTGATAAACGGGAAAAAATGGAAACCGACCGGGTTGATGCCAGCAATGTACTTGCTGAATTGCGGGTTCATCACATCGACGTAGCCTTTCATGGCCTGGTTCTTGAACGCCGACTGGAAAATCCGCCGCTGCGCGCGGTGTTCGTCGAAATCACGCAGCAACAGTCCGCCCTTGTAGAAACGCCCCAGCCGCTCGGCATAGCCCATTTCGGTGGAGAAATTGCGATCCGGATCCAGATAGACCTGCTTGAGGTTTTCCGGCCCCATCACCAGCAAGCCGCGCTGGCCACCGAGGTTGATGCGCGACACTTCACCGAAACGCACATAATGATCCATGACCATCTTCTGCATGTCGGTGAGCACTTCAAAGGTCTTGCCGAGCACCGGCATGCCGTATTCGCCGGGAATGTGGTCGAGGTTCTGTGCGTCGGGCTGCTGCTTGTACGACAGATCCATGGCCGACTTGCTGGATGCTGTGGAAGCGGGTGCTGAATTCATGCCTGGATCCTCTGCTGGGTTTGACCTGGATAGTCAAACCGATAGCGCAGGATCCGGCCTTGATTCTTGTCAATCAGTAAAGATGGATACGAAGAATATCTTACGGGATGCAGCTTACGAAACGTTGGCTACCGCTTTCAATCTGGCCATGTCGAGGATTTCGACTTCACGATTGTCGACTCCGATGATCTCCTGCTTCTGCAGGCGACTGAACACACGGCTGACGGTTTCCACGGTCAGGCCCATGTAGTTGCCGATCTCGGCGCGCGACATGCTGAGGCGGAAACGGGAAGCCGACAGGTTGCGGTTGTGGTTGCGGGTGGAAATGCTCAGCAAGAGGGATGCCACGCGTTCCTCCGCCGAATTCTTGCCGAGCAGGGTCAGCATCTGCTGGTCCTTGGCGATCTCTGTACCCATGATCTGGAAAAAGCGCCGCTGCAGCGAAGGCATCTGGCTGCTCAGTTCTTCCAGGCGGTTGAACGGGATCTCGCAGACGGTGGAGGTTTCCAGCGCCACGGCCGAGCTGCAATGCTTCAGGCTACTGATGCCGTCCATGCCCATGATCTCGCCGGGCAGGTAGAAACCGGTGACCTGCTCAGTGCCATCAACCGACGTAGCATAGGCCTTGAAGCTGCCGGAACGCACGGCATACACGGCGTGGAAAGGCTCGGCCTGGCGGTACAGGTGCTCGCCCTTGTTCAACGGCCGGCCACGCTTGACGATCTCGTCGAGCTGGTCGATTTCTGCCGTGTTGAGGGCGATGGGCAGGCAGAGGGGGCCGAGTCGGCAGTCACCGCAATTGACCAGCTGGTTGTGGTGGCAGCGTTTGGGTTCCGCACAGCTC
>CALMID010000134.1 GCA_937863915.1 uncultured Pseudomonas sp. | reverse complement strand
GTGTGTGTCGGTTGATGAATCCGTGACACGCACCCTACGCAGGACGCTACTATTTGAGAAATTGTGTCTTGTGATAAGTGCTATTTGATCTGTGAATATTCATAACTTCGATCTCAACCTGCTGCGCGTGCTCGACGCCCTGTTGCGCGAGCAGAACGTCTCGCGTGCGGCCGAGCGCCTTGCTCTCAGCCAGCCGGCGGTAAGCAACGCCCTGAGCCGCCTGCGCGACCTGCTCGACGATCCGCTGCTGGTGCGCATCGGCCGGCGCATGCAGCCTACCCCCCGGGCGCTGGCACTGGAGGGGCCGATCCGCGCGGCACTGCAGCAGATCGAGCAGACCCTCAATGCCGGCGAGGCCTTCGACCCGCGGCAGAGTCGCCAGCAGTTCCGCATCGCCGTCACCGACTATGTCGAGCTGATGTGCATGCCGCGCCTGCTCGGCCTGCTCAGCGAGCAGGCGCCGGGCATCCGCATCGATATCGCCCACCTCAGCCCGAGCCTGCCGGTGGAAGCCCTGGACAAGGGCGAGCTGGACCTGGTGCTGGGCCGCTTCGACGAGATTCCCGCGCGCTTCGCCCGCCAGCACTGGCGCAGCGAGACGCTGCAGGTGGCGGTCCGCAAGGGCCACCCGCAGCTGGCCGGCTACCTGGACCTGGACAACTTCCTGCGCCTGCGCCACCTGTGGGTGCACGGCGGGCAGACCCGCGGCATGGTCGATCAGTGGCTGGGCGAGCAGGGCCTCAGCCGGGAAATCCGCTACACCACGCCGAACTACCTGCAGGCCGCGCATATCGTCGCCGGCAGCGAGCTGGCCGCCGTGCTGCCGACCCAACTGGCCCGCCAGTTCGCCGCCCTGCTGCCGCTGCAGCTGTTCGACCTGCCGTTCGAGGTCGGCCCGTTCCATCTGGAAATCGTCAGCCTGGCCCAGCGCCAGCGCGATCCGGCGCTGCAGTGGCTGGTCGGCCTGATGCTGGCCATCGGCGAGAACTGAAGCGCGGACGGAATCTCAGACCATGCTGTCGCTGATCAGCATGCCGTGGCGTACCTGACAGGTCCTGCGCCCGTGGCGCAGCTGCAGCGGCTGTCGGCTGATGATCTGCCAGCCGCTGGCCAGCAGTTGTTCGATGTGCGCCCGCATGGCGTGGTATTGCCGTTGTTCCTGGCTTTGCATGGTCGAGTCCTTTCGTCGCAGAACGGCGGTTGCCGGGCCTCCGTTATCCCTGGAGGCGGGCCGATCCTGACCAGCTGGTTAAGTCGTGACCGGCGTCACGCATCCTAGATGGGTTAATCCCGGCTCTGGAATAGCCAAAGGCTTACAAAGGCCGTCGCTTTGGCTGAGTCTGGCGCCGGAGGCGAGCAGGCTCACAGGACGTCAACGCCTCCGGCACGACAAACGCGGCGGGCCTGGAGGCGCTGAACGGCAGCGAGTCATACACCTGCTTTCCGTAGTGCCCGATAAACAGCAATGGCGCAGCCGCCAGCCCGGAAACCGGTTACCCTTGGCCATCCCCATCGCGCCGGAGCGCCCCATGAGCGAACCTGCTGTCAGCCCCTTCGCCGAACAACCACTCAGCCCCTGCGAGCTGCGCCTGCTCGGCAGCCTGGTAGAGAAGCAGGCGACCACCCCGGAAACCTACCCGCTGACCCTCAATGCCCTGCAGCTGGCCTGCAACCAGAAGACCAGCCGCGAGCCGGTCATGAATCTGGAACTGGGCGAACTGGGCGCCGCCCTGCGTCAGCTGGAAGGCCGTGGGCTGGTGCGCCTGGTCATGGGCAGCCGTGCCGATCGCTGGGAGCAGCGCCTGGACAAGGCTCTGGAGCTGGTCCATCCGCAGGTGGTACTGCTCGCCCTGCTGATGCTGCGCGGCCCGCAAACCCTCGGCGAACTGCTGACCCGTAGCAACCGCCTGCATGACTTCGACGACCTGGCCGAGGTGCAGCACCAGCTCGAACGTCTGGCCGCACGTGGCCTGGCCTGCCAGTTGCCGCGCCAGAGTGGCCAGCGCGAGGACCGCTACATGCACCTGCTCGGCGGCCCGATTGATCTGGCCAGCCTGGCGCTGACCGCGCCTGCGGCGACAGGCGCCGGCAATTCACGCATCGACAGCCTGGAAGCCCGCATCGCCGAACTGGAAGAGCGCCTGGCCCGCCTGGAAGCGGCACTCGGCGGCGATTGAGCGACCAACGGCAGGAAGGACCTGCAGCACCTGCTACTGTGAAGTGAGCTTCTTAATTGCGCCCGCCCGGCAAGGGCGGGGCCGATCCGGAGATGCCTCATGTCCACACAGTTCCGCCTGGTTACCCGCAGCGATTTCGACGGCCTGGTCTGCGCCGCCCTGCTCAAGCACCTGCAGCTGATCGACGACATTCTCTTCGTCCACCCCAAGGACATGCAGGACGGCAAGATCGATATCAGCCCGCGCGACATCACCACCAACCTGCCCTATGTTGCCGGCTGCCACCTGGCCTTCGACCATCACCTGAGCGAAACCATCCGCAACCAGGCGGCGGACAACCACATCATCGATGCCGAGGCCCCCTCGGCGGCCCGCGTGGTCTGGCGCCACTACGGCGGGCACAATGCCTTCCCGGCGGCATGGGACGAAATGATGGAGGCGGTGGACAAGGCCGATGCCGCGCAATTCAGCCGCGACGACATTCTCGACCCGCAGGACTGGGAGCTGCTCAGCTTCATCATGGATGCGCGCACCGGACTGGGCCGCTTCCGCGATTTCCGCATCTCCAACTACCAGCTGATGATGCAACTGATCGACTTCTGCCAGAGCCATGGCATCGGCGAGATTCTCCAGCTGCCGGATGTCGAGGAACGCGTGGCGCTGTACCGCGAGCACAACCGCGCCGCTCAGGAACAGATCAAGCGCTGCGCCACGGTCCACCACAACCTGGTGGTGCTCGACCTGCGCAATGAAG
>CALMID010000133.1 GCA_937863915.1 uncultured Pseudomonas sp. | reverse complement strand
ACCACTCGTAAACTGCGCTTTTTCGCCTGTTTTTGCCTTGCGCTGGCGGCCTCGCTTACGTCTTTCCAACGGCCTACTAACCCGTCAGATAGGTGCCGGTGCCGACGGCGACCAGGGTGCCGTCTTCGCTGTGCAGCTCGCTGCGCACCACCGCCACCTTGTTGCCGGAGCGCAGCAGCACCGCGGTGGCGGTGAAGCGCTGGCCGCGGCCGGGGCGCAGGTAGTCGACGCGCAGGTCGATGGTGCCGAGCTTGGACAGGCGCGTCATGCGTTCCTGGCTGGACAGGTGCTGGTGCTTGTCGAAGGCGCCGATCAGCGCCATGGCGCCGCCGCAGACATCCAGCAGGGTCGAGATCACCCCGCCGTGGAGAATGCCCTGGACGAAGTTGCCGATCAGCTCGGGCTTCATCGGCAGGTGCATGGTGACCCGCTCGGCACTCAATTCATCCAGCTCGATACCCAGCAGCCGATTGAACGGGATGCGCTCGAAGAAGCTGGCGACAGCCGTGCGCAGCTCGTCGGTGAGAACGAAGGGGGTGTGGCTCATGACGCGGCTCCTGATCCGTGGACGGTTCTGCACGCTGCCGCAATTGCAGTCTGGCGGCCAGAGGCGCGGCGTTTGTGCCCGCGACTCTGGCCGGATGGCGGCAGGGTTTTCCCGCGACAGGCTCAGCCCGGGGTGTGGCTGAGTTCCAGCACGGCATCGACCAGCTTGTTGATGCCGGCCGCCGCCTGGCTGATCGACTGGGCCAGCATGTAGGCCGGGGTAGTGACCAGCTTGTGCTGGGTGTCGATGACGATGTCATCCACGGCGCACTCGGTGTGCACGGCGCCCATGGCCGTCATGGCCTGGGCGGTTTCGTGGTCGGTGCCGATGGTGCAGGTGACGCCGGCGCCGAAGATCTTCGCTGCCAGGGCCGGGGCGATGCAGATCAGGCCGACCGGCTTGCCGGCCTTGACGAAGGCCTGGGTGGCGGCCAGTACATCGGGCTGTACCGTGCAGCGTGCGCCAAGCAGGGCGAAGTCGGAGAGGTTCTTGGCCACGCCGAAACCGCCCGGGAGGATCACCGCGTCGAAGTCGGCCACGTGCAGTTCGTGCAGGTCCTTGATGTTGCCACGGGCGATGCGCGCCGACTCTTCCAGCACGTTGCGCTGTTGGTCCATCTCGTCGCCACGGTAGTGGTCGATCACGTGCAGCTGGGGGATGTTCGGGGCAAAGCACTGCACCTGCGCGCCGCGCTGGTCGAGGCGCAGCAGCGTGAGCACGCTTTCGTGGATTTCGGCGCCGTCGTACACACCGCAACCGGAGAGAATCACCGCGACTTTCTGCTTCATTGCTAGCTCCTGAATTCAGCGGCCCGCAGGCCATGGCTTATGGCATCCGTTTTACCCGCTGGCGGGGGCAGGCGTCGAGCCTGAGTTTGTCGCCAAATGCCGCTCGACCTGTCATCCGCTGCTGCCTGCACCTGGTGGTCGGGCGACTAGGATGAACAGGAAGCCCGCGAGCGGGCATGGCATCCAACTATGGCATCGAGGCATGGCGGCAGCATGAATTACGTTCTGTATGCGATTCCCTTCTTTTTTCTGCTGATTGCGCTGGAGCTGGGCGCCGATTACTGGCGCGGTGTGCGCACCTATCGCCTGGCGGATGCGATCAACAGCCTCAGCGCCGGGGTGCTGTCGCAGGCGCTGGGCTTGCTGACCAAGGCCCTGGGCATTCTGGTGTACGCCGTGGCGTTCGAGCAGCTGGCGCTGTTCCAGCTGGACGCCAATGCGCTCTGGGTGTGGCTGCTGGCGTTTGTCTTCTACGACTTCTGCTACTACTGGAACCACCGCATCGGCCATGAGCGCAACGTGTTCTGGGCGTCGCACGTGGTGCATCACCAGAGCGAGGAGTACAACCTCTCCACCGCCCTGCGCCAGACCAGCACCGGTTTCCTGCTGAGCTGGATCTTCTACCTGCCGATGGCGATTGCCGGCGTACCACCGCTGGTGTTTTTGACGGTGGCGGCGCTGAACCTGCTGTACCAGTTCTGGGTGCACACCCGGCATATCCCCAAGCTCGGCTGGTTCGAATGGATCTTTGTCTCGCCGTCCAACCACCGTGTGCACCACGCGCAGAACCCGGTCTACATGGATCGCAACTACGGCGGTGTATTCATTATCTGGGATCGCCTGTTCGGCACCTTTCAGGAGGAGCTGGACGAAGAACCGGTGATCTTCGGCGTGACCACGCCGCTGGCCAGCTGGAACCCGCTGTGGGCCAACCTGCAGTTCTATGTGCAACTGTGGCGCGATGCCGTGCGGGCCGCGTCCTGGTGGGACAAGCTGCGCATCTGGTTCATGCCCACCGGCTGGCGGCCGGCCGATGTGGCCGCGCAATACCCGCTGGCCAAGCCTGACCTGGCCAGCTTCCGCAAATTCGAGGTGCCGCTGGGGCGCGGGCGTCAGTGCTATGCCGCGTTGCAGTTCGCGGTCTATGTGCTGGGCGTCACCGGCCTGCTGATGCAGGCGCCGCAGGTGTCCTATGCGGCCCTGATGATCGGCTGCGCCTGGGTGGCCTACGGGCTGTATGCCATCGGTGTGTGGCTGGAGAACCGGCCCAGCGCCACGGCGCTGGAGTGGCTGCGCCTGCTGCTCAATGCGCCGTTGCTGGCGGCCGCGCTGGCGCTCGGTCTGCTGCCGGCGGGCTTGCCGGTCTGGCCGTTGCTGGCGGGCTACAGCCTGCTCAGCGCCGCCGGCCTGCTGTGGCTGAGTCGCGAGCAGGCGGCGCAGGTGGCTGCCTGATTCAGCCGCTGAAGCGGCTGGTCAGCTCCTGCAGGCGTTGCGCCAGGGCATTGAGTTCGCGGCTGTCCTGCTCCAGTTCGCCGGCATCCTGAGCAGCCTGTTCGGCCACCTGTTGCACGCCCTGCAGATGCTGCTGGACTTCGCTGGCCACGGCTGACTGCTGGTGCGTGGCGGCGGCGATCAGTTCGTTCATGCGGGTGATGCTGGCGATCTCTTCGGCGGCATTGGCCAGCAGGCCGGCGGTGCTCTGGGTCTCGCTGACGCAGCGGGTCACGCTCTGGCGGCTCTGCTGCATGGCGCTGGCGGCCTGGCGGCTGCCCTGCTGCAGGCGGCCGATGATGTCCTGAATTTCCGCCGTCGAGCTGGCGGTCTTCTGTGCCAGATTGCGCACCTCGTCGGCCACCACGGCAAAGCCCCGGCCCTGTTCGCCGGCGCGGGCGGCTTCGATGGCGGCGTTGAGTGCCAGCAGGTTGGTCTGTTCGGCAATGGCGCGGATCACGTCCAGTACCTTGCCGATCTGCTCCGACTGGCTGGCCAGCGCCTGCACTTCCTGGTCGGTGCCATCGATGTGCTGGGCCAGGCGCTCGATCTCGTCGTTGGCCACGCCCAGCGCCTGATTGCCCTGACTGGCGCGCTGATTGGCCTGCTGGGCGTTCTGCGCGGCGCTGTCGGCGTGCTGGGCCACTTCGCTGACGGCGCTGCTCATCTGCTGCATGGCGGTGGAGATGTAGGCGGCTTCGTTCTGCTGACGCTGGCTGCCCTGATTGAGATCCTGGGTCGCGCTGGCGACCCGCGCGCCCATCTGGTTGAGCTGGCCGGCTCCCTGTTGTACCTGGCTGACCAGTTGCGCCAGTTGGTCGAGGAAGGCATTGAAACGACGCGCGACAACGCCCTGCTCGCGGCAGCGAGGCTGCAGCGAGACCTTGCCGTCGTCGCTGAGCAGGTTGCCCACGGTGTCGAGCAGGTCCGAGCTTTCCACGGCTTCGCGCTGCCCCTGCAGGGCGAGGTAGATGAGGATCGCGCTCTCCACCACCACATACAGGGCATGCAGCAGGATGATGCCCCAGCTGCCGTTGCTGATCACGTAAACGCCGCTGCCCTGTTGCTGCAGGGCGAAGAACAGCAGGTGGTGCACGGCGATCACGGCGGCGGCGGTGACAATCGGCAGCCAGTCGCGGTACACGGTGAGGAAGGCGAGCATGGCGAAGATGCCGAAGTGCATCTCGGTCATGCCGTGGTTCTGGTTGATGTGCAGCGC
>CALMID010000132.1 GCA_937863915.1 uncultured Pseudomonas sp. | reverse complement strand
ACCTTCCGAGAAGGCGGCAAGGTGCAGAGCCTGCTGATCGACTTCGAGCAGCCGATCGCGATCATTCCCAACCTGGCCATCCACCTCAACCGCGAGGCCAATCAGGGCTGGGCGATCAACGCGCAGAACGAACTGCCACCGATCCTCGCCCAGTTGAGCGACCCGAGCGCGGCCGACTTCCGCGCCCTGCTCGCCGACCAACTGGCCCGCGAGCACGACCTGGCCGCCGATGCCATCCTCGATTACGAACTGTCGTTCTACGATACCCAGAGCGCGGCGGTCATCGGTCTCAACCGCGACTTCATTGCCGGCGCCCGACTGGACAACCTGCTGTCCTGCTACGCCGGCCTGCAGGCCCTGCTCGACTCCAGCGACGAGGAAAGCGGCGTGCTGGTGTGCACCGACCACGAAGAAGTCGGCTCCTGCTCGGCCTGCGGCGCCGACGGCCCGTTCCTGGAGCAGGTATTGCGTCGCTTGCTGCCCGAAGGCGATGCCGTGGTGCGCATCCTCCAGCGCTCGCTACTGGTGTCGGCCGACAATGCCCACGGCGTGCACCCCAACTACGCCGACAAGCACGACGCCAACCACGGCCCCAAGCTCAACGCCGGCCCGGTGATCAAGATCAACAACAACCAGCGCTACGCCACCAACAGCGAAACCGCCGGTTTCTTCCGTCATCTGTGCCTGGAAAACGAAGTGCCGGTGCAGAGCTTCGTGACCCGCAGCGACATGGGCTGTGGCTCGACCATCGGCCCGATCACCGCCAGCCAGCTGGGCGTTCGTACCGTCGATATCGGCCTGCCGACCTTCGCCATGCACTCGATCCGCGAACTGGCCGGCAGTCACGACCTGGCCCATTTGGTGACGGTGCTGCGCGCCTTCTACAACAGCGCCGAACTGCCGTAAGGCCTTTCAGGGCGCATGAAAAAGCCGGGCATGCCCGGCTTTTTGCTGCCTCGGGTACTGTCAGTCCGGCACTTCCACGCTGACGTGAATGGCGTCATGCCGCCAGTACTCCACGTCGCAGTCGATCACCCGCCCATGCTGATCGCGGTTGACCCGGGTGATCAGCAGCGCCGGGCTGCCGGCAGTGACCTTGAGGATGCTCGCCGCTTCCGCCGGCAGGGCGGTGGGCACCATGTCGAAAGCCACCCGGCCATAGCGAATGTCGTATTCACTGGCATACAGATCGGTCAGGGAGCGGGTCAGGTCGAAATCGAGAATACCGGGGAACACCTGCGGATTGAGGTAATGCTCGACATACAGCACCAGGCGCCCGTCGATCCGCCGCGCCCGGCGAATCTGGATCACGCTGGACAACGCCGGTAACTCAAGGCGCGCGCACATCTCGGCCGGCGTCGGCACGATACGCGCACTCAGCACCTCGGTCTCCGGCACCCGCCCCTGCTCACCAACCATGGCGTGAAAATGGCTACGCACCAGCGGGTTGTAGGCGATCCGCGGTGGCGAAACGAACCAGCCACGGCGGTCCTCGCGATAGATCAGGCCCTGGGCCTCCATCTGCCCCAGCGCCTCACGCAGCGTGATGCGGGTGGTATCGAACACCTCCGCCAGCTGGCGTTCGGCCGGCAACTTCCCCCCCTGAGGCAGCAGGCCACACTCGATCTGCTCCTGCAGAGCACGGCAGATGGCGGTCACGGTGCGGGGCGCTTCTTCGCGCATGGATACAGCTCCATATTGGACTAGACCATAAAAGCATAAACGCCCAAATGGCCGAATTTGTGACTGATTTCTGCGCAGTTTATGACTGCCGCCAGACAGTAGCGATTTCTTACCATGAAGTCGCCACCCCTTCCGCAGATCTTCCGCACGGCGCTTTGAAAATCAGCCACACCGGGCTGCAGGAATGATTGGGAGCACAGGAGAACTGCAGAGACAGTTCGACACTGCAATAAAAACGTCACCTGCCATGGTTAGATTGGCTCGCGTCTTGCTGATCTAGACCAAACCACCTGAAAAGGACTCACACATGAAACGCTTGCTGCTGGCTTCACTGCTGAGCTCGACACTGGCACTCAACGTCCAGGCTTCAACTGTGGATATTCAGGCACTCGAAAAGGCCGCACGCGCCGAAGGCGCCATCAATAGCGTCGGCATGCCGGACAGCTGGGCCAACTGGAAGGACACCTGGGCTGATCTGCACAAGCTTTACGGCCTCAAGCACATGGATACCGACATGAGTTCGGCCCAGGAAATCGCCAAATTCGCCGCCGAAAAGGACAACGCCACCGCGGATATCGGTGATGTCGGCGCCGCATTCGGCCCTATTGCGGTGCAGCAGGGCGTCACTCAGGCCTTCAAACCGAGCACCTGGGAACAGATTCCGGCCTGGGCCAAGGATGCCGACGGCCACTGGATGCTGGCCTACACCGGTTCCATCGCCTTTATCGTGAACAAGACGCTGGTCAAGGATATTCCGCGCTCCTGGGCCGACCTGAAAAACGGCAGCTACAAAGTCACCATCGGTGATGTCAGTACCGCTGCCCAGGCCACCAATGGCGTGCTGGCCGCCGCCATCGCCAACGGCGGCAACGAGCACAACATCCAGCCGGCTCTGGACTTCTTCGCCACCCTGGCCAAGCAGAACCGCCTCGGTCTGTCGAACCCGACCATCCAGACCCTGGAGAAGGGGGAAGTGGAAGTCGGTATCGTCTGGGACTTCAACGGCCTGTCTTACCGGGACCAGATCGACCCGACCCGCTTCGAAGTGCTGATCCCCTCCGATGGCTCGGTGATTTCCGGTTACACCACCATCATCAACAAGTACGCGAAAAACCCCAACGCCGCGAAACTGGCGCGCGAGTACATCCTCTCCGATGCTGGCCAGATCAACCTGGCCAAAGGTAACGCGCGCCCGATCCGCGCCGAGTTCCTGAAGCTGCCGGCCGATGTGCAGGCCAAGCTGCTGCCGCAGGAGCAATATGCCAAGGTCCAGCCGGTCAAAGACGGCGCCGCCTGGGAGGCCACGGCCAAGGCACTGCCTCAGCTCTGGCAGGAACACGTCATCATCGAAATGCAGTAAGCGAAAAGGGGCCGGCCTGCCGGCCCCTTTTCCTGCAGGAATGCTGTCATGCCCCACAAAGTCATTCTGGTGATTCTCGACGGCCTGAACTATCAGGTTGCCGAACATGCCCTGGGCCACCTCCAGGCCTACCGAGCCGCCGGCCGCGCGCAGCTGTACAAGCTGGATTGTGAACTGCCGGCCCTGTCACGCCCGCTCTACGAGTGCCTGCTGACCGGCAGCGCGCCCATCGAAAGTGGCGTCGTACACAACCAGGTCGTGCGCCTGTCGAATCAGCAGAGCCTGTTTCACCTCGCCCGCGCAGCTGGCCTGACCACCGCGGCGGCGGCCTACCACTGGATCAGTGAGCTGTATAACCGCTCGCCCTTTGTCGCCGTGCGCGACCGCCATACCAGTGACCCGAGCCTGCCGATCCAGCACGGGCACTTCTACTACGCCGACCACTATCCGGACTCCCACCTGTTCGTGGATGCCGAGAGCCTGCGCTTGCGTCACCAGCCCGATTTTCTGCTGGTACACCCCATGAATATCGATGATGCCGGACACCGCCACGGTGCCGACTCGGCGCAATACCGCAACAGCGCCCGCAGTGCCGACATTCTGCTGGCCGATTACCTGCAGACCTGGCTGGAAGCCGGCTATCAGGTGATGGTGACGGCCGACCATGGCATGAACAACGACCGCTCGCACAACGGCCTGCTGCCGGAGGAGCGTGAGGTTCCCCTGTTCGTCATTGGCTCGGCCTTCAGCCTGAACCCCGATGCCCGCCCCAAGCAGACCGAACTGTGCGGCACCCTCTGCAGCCTGCTGGGCCTGGCCCATGACAAACCGCGCTGCGCGGAG
>CALMID010000131.1 GCA_937863915.1 uncultured Pseudomonas sp. | reverse complement strand
CGGCCATGACCATGGTCATGCCCCAGGCCAGCTTGCCGTTGAAGCCAGCCACCACGGCAGGAACCCCTGCGACCGAGACGCCAGCGGCCTGATAGCGCGGCGAGCGGACATGGATGAAGTTCCACACCGAGGGCATGGCGATCGGCAGGTGGGTGTCGTTGGCCAGCAGGCTCTTGCCGTAACGCGCCTGCTGGGGAGCGATGGCCCAGTTGTTCGAGGCAGCCACGCCGAGCATGTTGAGGGTGGCGATCTGCTGGCTGGCCTGGTCGATCTGGCTGAGGCCTTGCAGTTGGCCGGCGAGGCTCAGGCCCTTGAGCTTCTCTGCTTCATCGAAGGGCAATGGCTCGTCCGGGTAGATCGGGCTGAGCCAGGCCAGTTTGTCGGCGCCGACCTTCTGCGCCAGAACCAGCGAGGCGATTTCCTCCTGCAGGTTCACCGCCAGGCCGAAGTTGAGCAGGCAGAAGATCAGCACCGAGTCCTGGGGCTTCCAGTAGGCCGGCCGGTAGCCGGACTCGGCCAGGTCCATCGGCAGCTTGTCCTGGTAGCGATACAGGTAGGCGTTGACCCCGCGGGCATAGACCTCGAAGAACTTCTTCAGCTGCGGCGAGGCATTGCGATACAGCACCTCGGCGCTTTTCTTCAGGTTGACCGCGCGCATGAAACGGTCGATATCCAGCGCCCCGGGGCCGGCCATCTCGGCCAGGCGACCCTCGGCCATCAGGCGCATGCCGACCATCTGGCTGAGGCGGTCACTGGCGTGCACATAGCCGATGGCAAACAGGGTGTCGTGGAAGTTGCTAGCCTCGATCAGCGGCATGCCCAGTTCGTTGCGACGGATGCTGACGTTCTGCGCCAGTCCCTTGACCGCCACGCTGCCGCGATCCGGATGCAGGCTGCTGGCATAGCGGCCGTTGAGGAAGGACTGGCAGCCGCTGATGCCGAGCATGCTGACCAGCAGGGCGCTGGTGGCGGTGAGGGCAAAAGGGCGGGAGAACAGGCGCAAAGCCATCACGGGCTCCTGGGTTTTGGCAAGGTGGGGTCGAGAGATGCTGTGGCTACCTTAGTGAGGCTGGCCGGGTGCTGCAAGAAAGTCGGGAGCGAGGGAGGCCCATCTTCGGATGGGCCGGGCGTCAGCTTCAGGCGCCGTGGCACTTCTTGAATTTCTTGCCACTGCCACAGGGGCAGGGGTCGTTGCGGCCGACATCCTTCAGCGGGTTGCGTGCCGGTTCGGCCGGACCATGATTGCAGTGCGGGCCGTGCACGTGGCCGTGATCATGGTGATGGTCGTGATCATGGTCGCAATCAGGGCCGTGAACATGGGGTTGCTGGTTCATGGGGGTTACTCCGGGATGTAGTTGCCCGGAATTATCTCGCCTTCGCGCTGTACGTGCACGCTCTTGCCAAACATCAGCCCGGTTTCGACTTCACCGGAGAGTTGATAGCGGATCGGCTGGTCCGGACGCTCGAGCATCTTCACCACCCGTTTCAGGTGGCGCCACAGGTTGGTGTTGACCGGCACCTTGAAGGTTTCGCGACCATGAGCGGGCACGGTGAACCAGGTGCTGGTCTGGCCTTCGGCCAGCTTGATGTTGTTGAGACTGACGTTGTAGCTCAGACCACGGATGGGCAGGCTGAAATCGTTGGGGTTTTCGATGCGGAAATGCAGCATGAAACGCTGCTCAATCAGCTTGGCCTTGACGATGTCGACCTTGACCAGATGCACCTTGGGCGCGGTGAAGTCGCCAGTGAACCAGGTAGAACACCCATTCACGGCCATTAGCAGGCTCAAAAGAATCAGTCGGCTTATTATTGTTATCAGTTGTGCCTGTTGCCGCATGCGGTTACTCCACCAGATGGCCCAGTGTAACAAGCAAGTGCTTGGCTGCAATCGGTTGTGGGCGGAAAAAAACCTGCGCCATACTGTCGGGCCAAGAGCGTGCCAGAATGCTGGCCGTAGGCGCCTTTGCCCGCCAGCGGCGCGCGAGGCTAGCGCGTCATTTTGACAGGAGTGTGACCATGAGCCGTTACGAGATTGCCTTTTCCGGGCAGATCCAGCCCGGTGCCGACCTGGAACAGGTCAAGGCCAATCTGGCCCGTCTGTTTCAGGCCGATGCTCAGCGCATTGCCCTGCTGTTTTCCGGACGGCGCATGGTCATCAAGAATAATCTGGACCCGGCTGCCGCCGAGAAGTATCGCATTACCCTGGAGCGGGCCGGCGCGGTCGTGGATGTGCTGGATATGGACTTGCCCATCGAGAATATCGAGCTGGCTCCCCCTCCGGCTGAGCCGCCAGCGGCCAGCTTGCCGACAGCAGCTGCGCCGGCCCCGGTGAGCGGCTCTGGCGGAAGACTGCAAGTGGCGCCGCGCGATGAGTACATGGCGGCCTTTTCTGACGTGGATGCGCCGGATTTCGGTCTGGCGCCGGTGGGCGCCGACCTGCAGGATCAGCCGCTCGATCCCGCGGCACCGGCGGTGGATCTCAGCCAGTTCAGTCTGGCACCGGTAGGTAGCGACATGGGCCAGGCCAAGCCTGAACCGGCGGCTCCTCCACCGGATACCTCGCACCTCAAGGTGCTTTGAGCTTCAGGTCTCAGCCAGATAGAAAAGCACTGCAGCATTTCTTGAATTTCTGCCCGCTGGCACAGGGGCAGGCATCGTTGCGGCCATATTTGCCCGGCACGGTCGGGTCGAGAAAGTACCAGCGGCCCGCCACTTCGACGAATGCAGAGTTTTCCCGGTGGCTGTGCTCACCCTGTGCATCGCGCCAGTGGGCGGTGAAGGTAACTCGGGCATGCCTGGGCTGGCCGGGCAGTTCCTCATGCTGTTCCACCGTCAGCCCCAGCCACTGGCTCTGGCGGCTCCACTGCTCGATGGCCTGGCGATCCAGTCCGGCTTGCTGCGCGGGCAGGGTGGTGCTGACCAGATAGTCGATTTCACCCAGTGCGTAGGCGCAGTAGCGCGAGCGCATCAGCGCTGCGGCGTTGGTTGCGTTCTGCCCCTGATGCAGCGGGGCACAGCAGTGGGCGTAGCTGAGGCCAGAGCCACAGGGGCAGTTCGACTGGCTCATCTCACCACCAGTACTTGCCGAAGTTTTCCGGGTTCGCCCAGAACTTGGCGTTCAGCCACTCCGGCACCTGCTTGTAGCTGAGCAGGTCGTAGGTAAACAGATGCAGGGTCTGTTGTTCGCGCTGGAAACATTCGCTGGTCTGTAGCGCCAGAGCGAAGAAGTCGGTTTCCTGCCAGTGGCAGGCTGCCAGGTCGGCCAGTACCGCCAGTCTATTGCTGTTGAGGTTGCGAATGCCGCCGAGCAGTTCCAGGCCTTCGCGCTTGGGCAGGTGCTCCAAACAGTCGACCACCAGCGCCAGGTCATAACGTTTGGCCGCCAACTCAGGGCTAAGCGGCACCGTTTGACTCTGATCAATACGGCAATCGGGGTGAGCCTCTACAAAGGCTTGTACGGCAGGCATTTCACTCGCGCCAAGTACCAGCAGACTGCGTGGCTGATAGCGATCCAGCAGGGCGGCCAGGGCTTGTTGTGGCGTACGGGAAGAGATGGCGATAGTCATGGGCGTCCCTTGATTCAATGCGGCAGCCTAACGTGGTGCTGTCGCACTGACTAGATTTGACGGATTTTAAAAGTAGCGTCTTTAATTCCAAAATCGGGATAAACCGATTTACCGAGGAGAGTCGACAATGAGCATGGTGAGGACTGCGGTACCCCTGATTCTGGTTAGCGGCCTTTTGAGTGGTTGCGCCGGTTTGGTTGAAAGCGACTGGCCGACCTGTGCCGCTGTTGGTGGTGTTGGCGGCGCTGCCTTGGGCGCTATCGAAAGTGCCCAGTGGGCCGCTGGTGGTCTGGGCGTAGGCGCCATCACCGGTGCTGCCTATTGCTGGGTCCACGGCGATGCCGATGGTGACGGCGTGGTCAACAAGCTCGACAAGTGCCCGGGCACTCCGAAAGGCACCAAGGTCGATGCCGATGGTTGCCCGGTTACGGAAGAGGCTGCGCCCGCTCCGGTAGCTGAAGCCGCCGAGCCTGTACGTGTTGAGCTAGACGTGAAGTTTGACTTCGACAAGGCTGTGGTCAAGCCGGAAAGCCAGGCTGACATCAAGGCGCTGGCTGATTTCATGAGCCAGTACCCGCAGACCACCGCTACCGTGGAAGGTCACACCGACTCCGTGGGTACCGATGCCTACAACCAGTCGCTCTCCGAGAAGCGTGCCGGTGCGGTGCGTGACGTACTGGTCAACCAGTACGGCGTGGGCGGCGAGCGCCTCAACTCGGTAGGTTATGGCGAGAGCCGTCCGGTTGCCGACAACGCAACTGAAGAAGGCCGTGCTATCAACCGTCGCGTTGAAGCCGAAGTCGAAGCTCGTCCGTAAGCCGCTTCAAGCCTGCGGCGGCCATGACCTCTGGTCTGGCCGTCTGCAGGTTGTCTTGTAGACCTGCAGTGTGTGGTCTTAACTCCTGTGTCACCGGGACTTAACCGGAGACACAGGAGATCACGCCATGAGAACAAGACTCTCAAAGGCTGCACTACCCCTTCTCTTGGTCAGCAGTGTTCTCACTGGTTGTGTTTCAACCTCCAGCACGGGGGATGCGGCACTCAATCAGCAGAACTGGCCTATTTGTAGCTTGATCGGCGGTGCCGTAGGCGGCGGATTGGGCGCTATAGAAAGCTCAGCCTGGGCCGGAGGTGGCGCTGCTGCCGGTGCCTTGGTCGGCGGTCTGATCTGCTACGCGCAGGATGGCGACCAGGACCGCGACGGCGTGCACGATCGCCGAGACCGTTGTCCGGATACGCCGGCAGGCTCTGCTGTTTTCCCCAACGGGTGTCCCTACAAGGATGACCCTGCTCCCAGCCCCGTAGCCGAACCAGAAGTCGCTCAGGACGAAGTCATTGTGCTCAGTGATCTGGGCAACGTGCTGTTCGAGTTCAATTCGGCCGAATTGACGGGTAACGCGCAGGCCGTTCTGGATCAAGTGGCCAGCCGTCTGACCAGTGCCAGTCTGGTCAGTGTGCGGGTAGTCGGGCATACCGATAGCGTCGGTTCGGATGCCTACAATCAGGGCCTTTCCGAGCGCCGTGCGCAAAGTGTGGTCAGCTATCTGTCCAGTCACGGTGTGCCGGCCGAGAAACTGTCGGCTGCCGGGCAGGGCGAAAGCCAGCCAGCGGCGGATAACTCGACCGATGCCGGCCGGGCGCAGAACCGTCGGGTGGAGTTGTTCGTCGATCGTTGAGTGTTGGACTAACCGATCGGGGGCGCTTAGGCGCCCCTTGTCGTTTCTGGTGTTTGGCAGGGGGTAGGGCTATGGTGGCGGCTCCCTTGTGCGGAGATTACACATGCTGTGGTTACGCGTTCTGGCCCACGCCCTTGTGCTGCTGTTCTGGGGGCTGGTGCTGGCCAACCTGTTGGCCCCAGTGAGTCAGCCATTTGCCGGGCTGCTGCAGTTGAGCGGCGTTGCCATGCTGGTGCTGAACCTGCTGTCTGTGGCCATCCATCATCAGTTGCTCAAGCGGCAGCCGGGCTCCTGGCGCCAGCGCCTGCTGGTCTTGCTGTTCGGCGCCTTGCAGCTGCCTGCTTCAAGTCGAGCGACAGAAGGCTTTGACGCCGCCTGATCAGAACGTCGGTCGGGCACTGGCCAGAGCAACCAGCAGCAGGCCGAGCAGCAGGTTGAAACCCACCAGGCGGCGGATTTTTCCCAGCGCCTCACCGCCGGCCGGCCAGTTCTCGGCAGCAATCGCCTGGCGCAGGCCCGGCAGTTGCAGCAGTTGTACGCGCAGGAACAGGGCGAGCATGGCCAGGTACAGGCCCATCATGATCTGCACATAGCGTGGCGCGGTTTCCAGACCGGCAAAACGCAGGTGCAGCAAGCCCACGCCGCTGATCGGCAGCACCAGCACGGCCAGCCATACCCAGCGGAAGAAACGCTGGAATACCGAGGCCCACAGGCGCAGACGCTCGGGTGCCTGCAGGACCTCGACGGCGGCGGGGCGCAGGATCATCCAGGCGAAGAACATGCCGCCGACCCAGATGAGGGCGGCCAGGACGTGCAGGGCGTAGAGCAGGGCGAAAGGCGTCATCACGGACTCCGGCGATGGAAAGACGGGGCGCTATCATAGCTGGCCTGATAAAGTACTGAGAATTTATCCAGCTCCTGCGTTGTCCGATCCATGCTCAGTGCCGAACTCAAAGCCCAGATTCAGGGCGCCTACACTCGCTTTCTCGAGGCCAAGGGGCACAAACCCCGCTATGGCCAGCGCCTGATGATTGCCGAGGTGGCTAAGGGCCTGGGCGGTATTCGCTGTGATGATGAAGGTCATCGCGAAGGAGATCCGGCTGTGGTGGCGGTTGAAGCCGGTACCGGCACCGGCAAGACCGTGGCCTACAGCCTGGCCGCGATTCCGGCAGCCAAGGCCGCCGGTAAACGACTGGTGATTGCCACCGCAACCGTGGCGCTGCAGGAGCAGATCGTCCACAAGGATCTGCCGGACCTGCTGCGCAACAGTGGGCTCAGCTTCAGCTTCGCCCTGGCCAAGGGGCGTGGTCGCTACCTGTGCCTGTCCAAGCTCGATGCGCTGTTGCAGGAAGGGCAGGCGCAGAGTGCCACCGCCCAGCTGTTTGCCGATGAAGGCTTTCGCATTGACGTCGACGAGCGCAGCCAGAAGCTGTTCAACAGCATGATCGAGCGTTTGGCCGGTAACCGCTGGGACGGCGACCGCGATGCCTGGCCTGAGGCCGTCGAGGACGAGGACTGGGCGCGCCTGACCACCGACCATAGTCAGTGCACCAACCGCCATTGTCCCAATTTCCAGCAGTGCGCTTTCTACAAGGCGCGCGAAGGCATGACCAAGGTCGACGTGATTGTCACCAATCACGACATGGTTCTGGCTGACCTGGCCCTGGGTGGCGGTGCAGTGTTGCCCGATCCGCGCGAGACACTCTATGTGTTCGACGAAGGTCATCACCTGCCGGACAAGGCCATCGGCCATTTCGCCCATTACACCCGCCTGCGCGCTACCGCCGACTGGCTGGCGCAGATCGACAAGAACCTGAGCAAGCTGCTGGCCCAGCATCCCATGCCCGGCGAGCTGGGGCGTCTGGTCGAGCAAGTGCCGGAGCTGGCCCGCGAGCTGCGTAGTCAGCAGCAGTTCATGTTCGGTGCCTGCGAGGAGTTGGCCGACTTCCGCGCTGGCGAGGATATGGAGGGGCGCGAGCGTCCACGGCACCGTTTTCCGGCGGGTGTGGTGCCCGAGCACCTGCGCGAGATGGGTATCGAGCTGAAGAAGGGTTTTGCCAAGCTGACCGACCTGTTCACCCGCCTGGCCGAATTGCTCAAGCAGGCGATGGATGGCGAGGCCGGCGTCGGCATCGCCAGCCACCAGGCCGAGGAGTGGTATCCGTTGTTCGGCAGCCTGTTGTCGCGCGCCCAGGGTAACTGGGACCTGTGGCTGGCCTTTACCGCCGAGGACCCGGAGGACAGCCCGCCGATGGCACGCTGGCTGACCCTGGCCGACAGCGGCGCGCTGTTTGATATCGAGGTCAATGCCAGCCCGATCCTCGCCGCCGAGACGTTGCGCCGCAACCTGTGGAATGTGGCCTACGGCGCCCTGGTGACCTCGGCTACCCTGACCGCGCTGAACAGCTTCGAGCGTTTCCGCATGCGCGCGGGGCTACCGCGTTCGGCGGTGACCGCCGTGGTGCCGAGTCCGTTCATGCATGCCGATGCTGGCGTACTGCGCGTGCCCGATCTCAAGGCAGATCCGCGTGATGCGGTGGCGCACACGGCGGCAATCATCCGCGAGCTGCCCAATCTGGTCGATGGCGAGCGCGGCAGTCTGGTGCTGTTCGCCTCGCGCAAGCAGATGCAGGAAGTCTTCGATGGCCTGCCGCGCGACTGGCGCAAACGGGTGCTGATCCAGGGCAATCTGTCCAAGCAGGAAACCCTGAACAAGCACAAATCCAGGGTCGACGACGGCGAGGCGAGCGTGCTGTTCGGCCTGGCCAGTTTTGCCGAGGGCGTCGACCTGCCGGGTGCCTATTGCGAGCACGTTGTCATCGCCAAGATCCCCTTTGCCGTGCCGGATGATCCGGTGGAAGCGGCCCTGTCGGAATGGATCGAGGCCCGTGGCGGCAATCCCTTCATGGAAATTGCCGTGCCGGATGCCTCGTTGCGTCTGGTGCAGGCCTGCGGCCGGCTGCTGCGGACCGAGGAGGATCGCGGCATCATCACCCTGCTCGATCGCCGGGTGGTGACTCAGCGGTACGGCAAGGCCATCCTCAATGCCCTGCCGCCGTTTCGTCGCGAGATTGCCTGAACGGGCTAGTTGAGCAGTTCGGCGAAGGCTTTGTCGGCTTCCAGCACCTCGGGCAGCTTGCTGAACAGGTCCTCCATG
This sequence comes from uncultured Pseudomonas sp., assembly GCA_937863915.1. Classification (GTDB taxonomy): domain Bacteria; phylum Pseudomonadota; class Gammaproteobacteria; order Pseudomonadales; family Pseudomonadaceae; genus Aquipseudomonas. Next base: position 538 of record CALMID010000131.1, on the reverse strand, counting down.
TCCAGACCTTCGCAGAGCGGGCTGTCCAGCTCGTTCTTGGTGGCCTCCAGGTCGCCGTTATGCTGGTCGATCGCCTCGGCAATCATCACCGCCTGGGCCATCAGGCGTGGCAGCGGCATGTCCGCGCCGGCCTTGTGGGGCTGCGTCTGCAGGGCGATGGCCTGCTGAATCACTTCCGGTAATTGCCAGCGCCTGGCCAGCTCGGCGCCGACTTCGGGGAAGCCAAAGCCCAGCTGCAAGGTTTCCTGAGCCACGCGGCCGGCGGCATCCCCGGCGCCCTTGCGATTGAGGCGGGCGGCAATTTCCGGTACGCCGGTCTGAATCAAAAGTTCACCAATGTTGTGCATCATGCCGCAGGTAAAGGCGGTTTCCGCGGCTACGCCCCGGCTTTTGGCCAATAGCCGGCACAGGCTGGCAACCTTGAAACTGTGCAGCCAGAAGGCCTTGAGGTCGAAGCCGGAGTCGGTCTTGAAGGCCCCGGTGACCGCCGAAGCCAGCACCAGGGTGCGCAGGGTATTGACGCCCAGGCGGTTGGCTG
>CALMID010000130.1 GCA_937863915.1 uncultured Pseudomonas sp. | reverse complement strand
GGTTGGCCTGGTACAGCTGCGGATTGAAGCGCAGCTTGTTTTCCGTCAGGTGCGCCACGCCGGCCTTCTGTCCGCGCAGGCGGAAGCTGATTTCCGGGCGCTGGAAGCGGCGCTGGAAGAAGGCTTCGGCCTGCTGATAGCAGGTTTCCACCCGTTGTCTGAGGTGATCTGGCATGCCGGCATTATGCCCAAGGCCGCGCGTGCCCGTCCTGCCGAAACGACGAAACCGCCCGAAGGCGGTTTCGTTGGCGTAGCAACTGACTCGGTCAGTTGGTGTAGACGGGGCCTACGCCAAAGCCCCAGAGGATCACCGACGCGGCAATCATGGCGACCAGTACCACCAGGCCGACGGCCAGTACGGAACTGGAGAACAGGAAGCCTTCGTCCTTGGGAATGTTCATGAAGGTTGGAATACCGATATAGAGCAGGTAGACCGTGTAGCAGATGGCCGCGGTGCCGACGATCATCGCCAGCCACAGGCTGGGATAGAGGGCGGCGACGCCGGCGACGAACAGCGGGGTGGCGCAGTAGGCGGCGAATACCACGCTTTGCGCCATGCTCGGGTTGGCGTCATAGGTGCGCGCCATCCAGTGCACGAAGGCGCCCATCACCGCTACACCGCCCAGCATGGCGATATAGGAGAGGATGGTCATCTGTAGCGCACTGGCTTCGGTGAGCATCACGGGCGCCCCGTCGCCAATGGCCCAGCCGACTCGGGTGGTGCCGAAATAGGCGCAGATCACGGGTATGGCAGCGAGAATCAGGACGTGGGTGAGATACATGTGGCTGATGCTTTCTTCCTCGCCACGGATCTCCTGCCACTCTTCATCGGGATGGGTGAAAAGCCCCCAGACATGGTGGATCATGCTGTACACCTCCTCATTATTTTATCGGTCGCTTGACCCAAGCGCCGGGGGCGCGTGGACCAGCGCCGCCCGGTGCTCGGTCGCTAAGGCGCGACCTTATGTCGCAGTATAGGAAAGCCCCGCAGGCCGCGTGAGGGGTGGCTTTAGAGTAATTTCGCCTCTGCAGGTCAGCTGTAATAGCGTTGCAGTATTTCCATGGCCAGGTTGATCGACTGCAGGCGCTGGGTGCTGCCGCCGCGATCCGGGTGGTGCTGGCTGACCAGTTGGCGGTAGCGCTGCTTGATCAGTGCAAGCGTCAGGCGCTGCTGGCTCTGGTCCAGCTCGAACAGCTCCAGCGCGGCCTGTTTCTCTTCTCCACCGTGCATACGTGTCCAGAAGCTGGCGAGCAGTTTCTCCACGTCGCGCTCGCTGGTGTCGCGCAGGTGGCTCATGTCCAGGTAATAGCTGCGCAGCGGATCATGCTCGGTCAGCGCTTCGGTGCCGGCCTGGTAGGGCAGCAGACGGATGCACAGCGGAGCGATTTCCAGATGGGCGCTGCGCGCTGCCCAGAGCTGATCACGCAGCTGGTACAGGGCGTTGAACAGCAGGAAGTGGGTGCGGAACAGCACCAGCGGTTCATGCAGCTGCAGGTGCGGGATATGGGTGCTGTGCCGGGCCTTGAGAGTCTGGATCAGCTGGTATTCGCTGATGCCGTCGGCATGCTCGTCGAGCAGCAGCCGGACCTGTTCGAGCAGGCTCAGATCGCCGGTAAATTCAGTAGACATGCGCGCAGCCTAGCGGGAAGGGCTGGGGCGCGTCGCGCTTTATGCGTAAAATACGCGCCTTTTCGCATTCCCCCAGGTTTTCACGCGCCATGCCCAGCACCCTTTCGGTCAACCAGAACAAGCTGCAGAAACGCCTGCGTCGTCTCGTCGGCGAAGCCGTTACCGACTTCAACATGATCGAGGATGGCGACAAGGTGATGGTTTGCCTGTCCGGCGGCAAGGACAGCTACACCCTGCTGGATATCCTGCTGTACCTGCAGAAGGTGGCGCCGATCAAGTTCGAGATCGTCGCGGTGAACATGGACCAGAAGCAGCCGGGCTTCCCCGAGCATGTGCTGCCGGCGTACCTTGAGTCCATCGGCGTGCAGTACCACATCATCGAGAAGGACACCTACTCGGTGGTGAAGGAGAAGATCCCCGAGGGCAAGACCACCTGCTCGCTGTGTTCGCGCCTGCGCCGCGGCACCCTGTACACCTACGCCGACGAGATCGGCGCGACCAAGATGGCACTGGGGCATCACCGCGACGACATCCTGGAAACCTTCTTCCTCAACATGTTCTACGGCGGCACGCTCAAGGCCATGCCGCCCAAGCTGTTGTCCGACGACGGGCGCAACGTGGTGATCCGCCCGCTGGCCTACTGCAACGAGGCGGATATCGAGGCCTACAGCAAGCTCAAGGAATTCCCGATCATCCCGTGCAACCTGTGTGGCTCGCAGGAAAACCTTCAGCGCCAGGTGGTCAAGGAAATGCTCAACGAGTGGGAGCGCAAGTCGCCCGGTCGTACCGAGATCATGTTCCGCGCCCTGCAGAACGTGGTGCCGTCGCAGCTGGCCGACCGTAACCTGTTCGATTTCCAGAGCCTGAAAATCGACGACAGCGCCACGCCGCGTTTCGTCGATCTGATGAATCTGTAAGCGCTACAGGGACATGAAAAAGGGCTGCCGTGGCAGCCCTTTTTTGTTCTCGGCGATCAGTGCGCGCCACCACCGGTGCCGGCCATGCCGGCGGGCAGGGGTTTGGTCAGCAGCACGGCGAGCATGCTGATGCCGAGGACGATGCCGATGGCATGGAAGGCATCGTTGTACGCCATGATGGCGGCCTGCTGGTGTACCTGCTCGCTGAGTTTGCCCAGCGCCGCGCCCTCGCTGCCCAGGCGCGCGCCCAGCTCGGCCAGGCGCTCGGCCACCTGCGGGTTGGCCGGGGTCACGGCTTCACGCAGGTAGTCGTAATAGACCTTGGCCCGCTCATCCAGCAGGGTGGCGAGCAGGGCGATGCCGATGGCGCCACCCAGATTGCGCAGGATGTTGAACAGGCTGGAGGCCGAGCCGGCATCCTGCGGCAGGATGTAGGCGGTGGCGATCAGCGAGATGGTCACCATCACCAGTGGCTGGCCCATGGCGCGCAGCAGCTGGATCTGGTTGAACTGCGGGCCGGCAAAATCCAGGTTGAGCGCGCCGGAGAGAAAGCTGGCGGCACCGAACAGGCCGAAGCCCAGGGCGCACAGGCGCTTGGGCGTGATGAACTGCATCAGCTTGGGCACCAGCGGAATCAGGAACAGCTGCGGCACGCCCATCCACATGATCACCTCGCCAATCTGCAGGGCGTTGTAGCCCTGGATCTGCGCCAGGTACAGCGGCAGCACGTAGATCGAGCCGTACAGGCCCATGCCCAGGCCGATGCTGCCGATGCTGGCAAAGCCGAAGTTGCGGTTGCGCAGGATGTGCAGGTTGATCAGCGGGTTGGGTTTGGACAGCTGGATAATCACGAAGCTGATCAGGCTGACCAGGGCGATCGAGCCGAGGGCGACGATCAGCGACGACTCCAGCCAGTCCTTGCGGTGGCCTTCCTCAAGGAACACCTGCAGGCAGCCCAGGCCCATACCCAGGGTGACGATGCCGGCGTAGTCGGTGCTTTTCAGCAGTTCCCAGTGCGGCGCCTTCTTTTCCAGGCCGTACATCAGCCCGGCGATCATTAGAAGGCCCGGTGGCACGTTGATGTAGAAGATGTATTCCCAGCCCCAGTTCTCGGTCAGCCAGCCGCCCAGGGTCGGGCCGATGGAGGGAGCGAAGGTGGCGGTGATGGCGAACAGCGCCATGCCCTTGGCGCGGTGGTGTTCCGGCAGCTTGATCAGGGTCATGGTGAAGGCCAGCGGGATCAGCGCGCCCCCGGTGAAGCCCTGCATTGCGCGGAACACGATCATGCTCTCCAGGCTCCAGGCCAGCGAGCAGAGCAGGGACGAGGCGAGAAAGCCCAGCGACACCCACAGCGCCAGGCGGCGGGCCGAGAGCACCTGCACCAGCCAGGCGGTCAGCGGAATCATGATGATCTCGGCGACCAGATAGGACGTGGAAATCCACGAACCTTCCTCCAGGGTGGCCGACAGCGCGCCCTGGATGTCCTTCAGCGAGGAGTTG
>CALMID010000129.1 GCA_937863915.1 uncultured Pseudomonas sp. | reverse complement strand
CCTGCCCGGGGCCGCGCAACCTCAGCGACGAGCACCTGCGGCGCATTGCGGCAGGCGGCGGTCTGGTCGGCATCGGCTACTGGGACGGTGCGGTATGCGCCACCTCGGTGGACGCCATCATCAAGGCGATCCGCTACAGCGTCGATCTGATCGGCGTCGAGCATGTGGCGCTCGGCTCAGACTTCGACGGCACCATCCATGCGCCCTTCGATACCCGCGGCCTGGTCCTGTTGACCGACGGCCTGCTCAAGGCCGGTTTCAGCGCTGAACAGATCACCGCCATCATGGGCGGCAACGTGCAACGCCTGCTCCTGCAGTACCTGCCATAGACCTCGCAAAGCCGGCGGCCGCCTGGCACTTCGCCAGAACGGCCGTTTGCTTTACACTGCCAGCCGTACATTCCTTAGCCAATTATCGAGATCACCGTGCTCAAGGCACTCAAGACCATGTTCGGCAAGGGCGATTCCAGCCAAGCCAGCGCGCCACAGGCGCCCGCCGCAGTCGACAGCACTGCCGGCCAGTCCAACACCCCTGCTCCTGCAGCACGCAGCAGCAGCGAACCAGACACCAGCCAGCCAGCGGCGAGCGAGAAACCCCGCAGCCCCCGGACCAAGAGCGACAAGCCGCGCCGCGAGCGCCCGGCCAAGCCGGTCGATACCTGGAAGCTGGAAGACTTCGCGGTCGAGCCGGCCGAGGGCAAGACCCGCTTCCACGACTTCAACCTGGCCCCCGAGCTGATGCATGCCATCCACGACCTGGGCTTTCCCTACTGCACGCCGATTCAGGCTCAGGTCCTTGGTCATACCCTGCGGGGCAAGGACGCCATCGGCCGCGCCCAGACCGGCACCGGCAAGACCGCCGCGTTCCTGATTTCCACCATCACCCAGCTGCTCACCACACCGCCGCCCAAAGAGCGCTACATGGGCGAGCCGCGCGCGCTGATCATCGCCCCCACCCGTGAGCTGGTGGTGCAGATCGCCAACGACGCCCTGGCCCTGACCAAATACACCAAGCTCAACGTCATGAGCTTTGTCGGCGGCATGGACTTCGACAAGCAGCTCAAGCAGCTGGAATCACGCTACTGCGACATTCTGGTCGCCACCCCCGGGCGCCTGCTGGACTTCAACCAGCGTGGCGAAGTGCACCTGGACATGGTCGAGGTCATGGTGCTCGACGAAGCCGACCGCATGCTCGACATGGGCTTCATCCCGCAGGTGCGCCAGATCATCCGCCAGACCCCGATGAAGGGCGAGCGGCAGACCCTGCTGTTCTCCGCCACCTTCACCGACGACGTGATGAACCTGGCCAAGCAGTGGACGGTCAATCCCTCGATCGTCGAGATCGAACCGGAAAACGTCGCCAGCGATACCGTCGAACAGCACGTTTACGCGGTAGCCAGCAGCGACAAGTACAAACTGCTGTACAACCTGATCGCCCAGAACGACTGGACCCGGGTGATGGTCTTCGCCAACCGCAAGGACGAAGTCCGCCGCATCGAGGAGCGCCTGACCCGCGATGGCATCAGCGCGGCACAGATGTCCGGCGACGTGCCGCAGCACAAGCGCATCAAGGTGCTGGAAGGCTTCCGCGAGGGCAAGATCCGTGTGCTGGTCGCCACCGACGTGGCCGGCCGCGGCATTCACGTCGACGCCATCAGCCACGTGATCAACTTCACCCTGCCGGAAACCCCGGACGACTACGTGCACCGCATCGGGCGTACCGGCCGTGCCGGCACCAGCGGCACCTCGATCAGCTTCGCCGGTGAGGACGATGCCTTCGCCCTGCCACCGATCGAAGAACTGCTGGGCCGCAAGATCACCTGTGAAATGCCACCGGCCGAGCTGCTCAAGGCCGTGCCGCGCAAGCACTGACTGATCGGCCCGAAAAAAGGCGAGCCATGGGCTCGCCTTTTTTGTTTCAACCTAGCGCTGACCACCGCTGTTATGAGGCAGCTCACGTGGGATGTGCAGGATGAAGTGCACGCCCTCGCCCGGCTGCGAGAAGAACTCCAGACGCCCGCCCAGCTTACGCGTGACCAGGTTGTAGACGATGTTCAGGCCCAGGCCGGAACCGCCACTGCCCCGCTTGGTGGTGAAGAACGGCTCGAAGATGCGCTCCTGCAGCGATTGCGGCACGCCTACTCCGTTGTCGCGGTAATCGAGGATGACCTGATCACCCTGCGCCTG
>CALMID010000128.1 GCA_937863915.1 uncultured Pseudomonas sp. | reverse complement strand
CCCAGGCTCAGCCAGCGCGGCGACCAGTGCCGGAACGGCTGCGCGCCCTCGGTATCGGCCATGGCGCGGCGCACGTGGCTGGCCGTCACCTGCCGGCTGCCATCGCCGAAGGCGGCCATCAGCGCCTTGTGCGCCAGGATATTCAGCAGCCGTGGAATACCGCTGCTGCCACGCACCAGCACGCCCACGGCGCGCGGCGCGAACAGCGGCTCGCCACGGTAGCCGGCCACCGCCAGGCGCTCCTGCAGGTAGCGCTGGGTATCACGCACATCCAGCGGACGCAGGCGATAGGAAAAGGTGATGCGCTGCAGCAGCTGGCGGAACTCATGGCGGGCCAGGGTAACGTCCAGCTCGGGCTGGCCAAACAGCACCACCTGCAGCAGCTTGCGCTGCTCGGTTTCCAGGTTGGTCAGCAGACGCAGGGCCTCCAGGGTTTCCGCCGGCAGGGCCTGGGCCTCGTCGATCAACAGCACGCAGCTCTTGCCGGCCGCCGCCAGTTCGATCAGGCGGATTTGCAGGGCATCCAGCAGGGCATGGTCCTGCAGGCTGTCGACGCCCTCGATACGCAGCTCGCGGGCCAGCGCCTGGCGCAGCTCCAACGGGCTCAGGCAGGGGTTGGGCAGGTAGGCCAGCTGATAGCGTTCGGCATCCAGCAGGTTGAGCAGCGCACGGCACAGCAGAGTCTTGCCGGTACCCACTTCGCCGGTGACCTTGATGAAGCCCTCACCCTCGCCCAGCGCCACGCGCAGCAGGTTGAGGCAGGCCTGGTAAGGCGCCAGCTGGACCAGAAACTCGGTATTCGGGGTCAGCGCGAAGGGCTTCTCGCGCAGGCCGAAGAACGCCTCATACATGGGCTATCTCAGCTCCTTGAAGGCGGCCGCGCTTTTCTGGATCTCGTTGATCCAGGTCTCGTCGCTGACCACCTGCGGGCGCAGCAGGATGACCAGTTCGCTCTTGCGCAGGTCCTTGCCCTGCTGCTTGAACATCGACCCGATCAGCGGCAGCTCGGCGGCCCAGGGCAGCTTGGCGTCGACGTTCTGGTTGGCGTTCTGCAGCAGGCCGCCGATCACCACCACCTGGCCACTGCGGGCGCGCACGATGGAGTCGGACTGGCGGGTGGTGGACAGCGCCAGCGGCAGGTTGAACTCGTTGTCCTCGCCGCCCAGGGTGATGGTCTTGTTCTGATCCTGCACGCGGCTGACCGATGGCCGCACGTGCAGGGTGATGTCGTCGTGCTCGTCGATCTGCGGCGTCACGTCCAGGGAAATGCCGGAGAAGAACGGCGTCAGGGTGATGTCCAGATCCGGCGCGGTGGTGCCGCCGGCCAGGGTAGTGGTGGTGGTCGACACATCGGTGACGAAGAACTCGTCGGTGCCGACCTTGATCACCGCCTTCTGATTGTTCAGCGTGGAGATCCGCGGGCTGGACAGCACGCGCACCTCACCCTGGGTTTCCAGCAGCTGGATCACGCCTTCGAAGTTGCCGAAGTCGAAACTGGCGGTAAAGGTGCCGCCCACGCCGGTCGGGCCACTGATCGGATTGCTCGGCGTATTCAGGCCATCCAGACCCGGAATGAAGCTGCCGAGACCGATCGCCTTCTGCCCGGAGATGTAGGTCCAGTTGACCCCGGCCTGGAACTCGTCACTCAGGTCGACCTCGATGATCTTGGTTTCCAGGATGACCTGGCGCTGCAGGTTGCGCTGGGCCATGCGCAGGAAGGCCTCGACGTTCTGCTGGTCGCGGCTGTTGGCGCGCACCACCAGCAGGCCGGCCTGCGGGTTGACCACCACGCTGTTGCCCGGCTCCTCGCCGACGATCATCTCCACCACCTTGCGCACCTCGGCCCAGAAATCCACCGAACTGGTGGTGGTCAGGCGACTGGCGCTGAGGGTGGTGGAACTGGTACTGGTGGTGGTTTCCGCACCGGTGCTGTCGGTGTTGTCGCTGCTGCTCACTTCGCCCGAGCTGACCCGGGTATCGGTGGTGCCCTCGCGCTGGATATTCAGGTAATTGAGGTCGTAGGTCTGAGTCACCGGCTGGTTGGGCAGGATCTGGTAGCCGTAGCTGGTCTTGCGGAAGTCGTAGCCGTAGCTGTCGCGTACCGCCGCCAGCACTTCCTCAAGCGTCACGTTGCGCAGGCTGAAGGTGATGTTGCCCTGGATTTCCGGGTGCACCACCAGGTTCTTGCCGGCGCCATCCATCAGGCTGAGGAAGAACTCGCGGGCCGGCATGTCCTTGGCCGCCACATCGAAGCGCGGACCGCTGGCCAGGGCCCGGTCCATTTCCAGCGGCGGCAGCAAGGCGGCCTGCACCGAGGGCGGCGGAGCGACCTTGGCTTTGCTCTGCTGCAGGCTCTCATCCAGCATGCGGTTGCTCTGCTGGTACAGCTGGTCGTCGCCATCCGTGAAGGTCTGGCAGGAGCTCAACAGGCACAGCAGGCTGAGCAGGCCGAGGGACGGCAGGGCACGCGTATTCATCGACATCATCGACTCGGTTTGACTATGGGTTCGGCCAGGCGCAACAACTCTTGCTGCCCCTGGCGCTCGATCAGTACGGCACGCGGGTAGATGGCCTTGAGCCGGGACGAACCCAGCTGCTCACCCACTTTGAGGCTCTGGCCATTGATCACGGCACGCTGGCCATGACTGCCACGAATGATGGCCTGCAGCTGCAGCGTTTCGGCCGCATCTGCCGGCGCGGCAACATGCCCCTGCGGCGGCTGGGTCGGATCGAGCGCGGCCAGGGCCGGCAGGCAGAACAGCAGCGCAAGGAGGCTCAACAGGGCTCTAGACACCGACCCACCCCGCTTGCCGGCTGAGGGTATACAGCTCCAGACGAATGCTGGCCCGGCCACTGCCGCCAGCATCCACCTGATAGTCCAGTTGCTGCCAGTGCAGGCGCCAGCCCGAGGCCTGCACGGCCTGCAGATAGGCGATCAGCTCGAAGTAGCCGCCCTCCAGGGTCAGGCGCACGCCATGCCGGTACAG
>CALMID010000127.1 GCA_937863915.1 uncultured Pseudomonas sp. | reverse complement strand
TTGTGCAGATCGGCCAGCATGAAGGGGTACTGGCTGTTTTTTTCCGCACATTGCTTGTCGGTGATGCAGCGCAGGCTGCTCTTGATCTGCTTGGTCGGATAGACCGGGCTGGCGACGAACTGACCACCTTCGCTGTTGAAGGTTTTACCGCAGTACAGTGAGGTGCCGCCTGCGCTGTAGAGTTGCGGCCAGAATGTCTGCTCTACGGCCGCCTTCGGGTCGGACAGCTTGTTCTGGCCGCCGGCGTTGGCGATGGCAATTGAAGTAGCGGAAATCGCAAGAGTAGAGAGGGCAATGGCAACGACGCGCATGCTGTGACCCCATGGCCTTGATATGGCCTGTTGTTTTTGTAGGACAATGCCGAGTCTAACAAGCACTGCATCACAAAAAAACCAGCTAGCGGGTATTCATTACCTGCACTAACGGCGGGTTATCAGTGGCTGATCGGTCAGTCGTTGTAGGTAATGGCTTACAGATTGTGGTGTCGTTCGCTGCTATGGCGCTGGCCAGCATCTGATTAAAGTGCTGACCATGGAAACCGCGCAGGAAGCGCCACGCATAACACGGATACCATGGATACCCGCCAGGATGGCGGAGCTGGCAAGGAAGTCAGGACACACCTCTGCAAGGCCCCGCTCAGGCGGGGTTTTTCTTTTTTAAGCCCGTTTTACTGCTTTATCCCGAAAGGAGATCTTCTTTACGGGGTGTCGCTGGTCGCTTTATTCATACTGGCTGGGACCTCTGGCAAACCCAGCAGGCGGCGCAGGCGCTGCTGCTCGGGGTCGCCGATGTCTGTCGACAGCTCCACTGCAGCCAGGCGCATCAGGATCAGCTCGCGCTTGAGGTTGCTGCTCGGCAGCTCATGAGTCGCATTGATCAGCTCCAGCAGGGGAACCGGTAGCCGCCAGTTGCCCTTGAGGGCATCGGCAAAGTCCCGGCTGTATCGCTGCAGGGCGGCTAGCAGTTGGTGATCCTCCAGGCTGTGGCCAAGATCTTCCCAGTTCTGTGCCTGGTGCAGCACGCAGAGTTCGCCCATGCGCTGCAGCAGTGCCGCGCTCTGGAAGGGCCAGGGTTGTAGCTTGAGTTGCAGTGCCAGTTCGCGTGCATGCTCATAGAGTTGCTCGGCCTCGTCTATGTGGGCCTGGGCGTAGAGGCGCAATACCCCGCTGCGCAACTGGCAGGAGCGCTGCAGGCAGGGCGCCAGGGCCAGGTTGAGCGATGTACTGACCCCCAGTAGTTGCAAGGACTCATACAGGCTGATGCAGGGCTTGCCGCTAGTGTTGTACTCCGGTGTATTGGCGGCGGCGATCAGTCTGGCGCTGAGCGCGGTGTCGTGCTGGATCTGGCTAATCAGCTGGCGCAGGTCGAGTTGTTCGCCATGCAGGTGCTGTTCCAGCAGTTTCTGGGTGTCATCCAGCAGTGGCAGGTCGAGCTGCTCGGGCGACAGTCCGGCTAGATAGGTCATGAAATCAACTGGCTGACTTTCTGGCGCTGCCGTTTTCTCTTCCTGCTCCGGGAGGAGAGCCGCCAGTTGCTCAAGCAGCTTGGGCACTTTGAAGGGCTTGGTGACAAAGGCATTGATCCGCAGGCGCCGTACTTGCAGGACACTGTCGCGGTCGGCG
>CALMID010000126.1 GCA_937863915.1 uncultured Pseudomonas sp. | reverse complement strand
CGAGCCCAGAACTGCCGCATGCTGATCAACTCGAAGAAACGCCTGGCCATCGTCGTGATCGGCCTGGCCCTATTGCTCCTGAGCACCAATATCTACCTGTATCAGGAGCGGGTCGCCGAACGGCGTCTGCAGATCGAAAACATCTTCGCCAGCCGCGCCAAGCTGCTGAGCGTCTTTCTGGAGATGCGCTGGGATCAGGTCTCGGTCATGGGCAACCTGCTGGTCGATGGCAATCTGCAGGCCCGGCAGAAACCGCCGCCAGCCCTGCCACCGACCAGGCAGCATCCCGAGCTGGGCATCTGGCATATCGACTCCAGCCCGGGCCGGGAAGGCCAGCTGAGCGGTGCCCTGTCGGCGCAGTACTCGGCGGATCAGCGCCGGGAAATCCGGGCCACACTGGCACTCGACCCGCTCATTCGCGAGGTCATGGATGTCAACCAGGAAGTCGCCTGGGTCTACTACCTGTCGGCCAGCGGTTTCATCTACCTGGCCCCGGACGCGGCCCTCAAGCGCTTCCATTTTTCCCCGCAGCTGTATCAGCGTCCCTACTGGCTCGGCAACCTGCCGCAGGCCAATCCCAGCGGCCGCCTGACCCTCCACGGCCCCTACGCCGATCTCGCCGGCAAGGGCCAGATCATGACGTTCTCCCAGCCGGTCTATGTCGATCAGCAGTTTCTCGGCGTCACCGCCCTGGACCTGCGGATCGATACTCTGCAACAGCTGCTGGACGTGGGCGAAAGCAGCGGCGAAAGCCTGCTGCTCAGCGACAGCGGGCAAGTGATCGCACGCCAGGACGATGTCTCCAACCCCGTGCTGAACCAGCCGCCCATCAGCACGGAGCTGAACCAATGGCGAACCGACGCCCACGGCAACCACTGGCTGAGCACCCCGCTGATCGACCATGAGCTGTGGCTGGTGCATCAGGTCAAGCGCCACGAACTGGAATGGGATGCCTTTTTCGACAGCCTGCCCGGCCTGCTGCTGTCCAGCCTGCTGGCCCTGTTCTGTCTGCTGGCCTGGCGCCTGATGGACGCCCTCGGCGAACTGACCCGCCTGACTCACACCGACCCACTGACCCAGACCCTCAACCGTCGCGGTTTCTACGAGCAGGCCAGCACCAGACTGGCCATGGCGCAGCGAGAGCACCAGCAGGTCGCCGTGCTGTTGATGGATATCGACTTCTTCAAGAAGATCAACGACCAGCATGGCCATGCGGTCGGCGATGCCGTGCTCAGGCAGGTCGGCAACTACCTGCTGCAGGGCCGTCGCCCCTTCGACCTGATCTGCCGCTGGGGCGGTGAGGAGTTCATTGCCCTGTTTCTGCTGCCCCATGGCGAGGACGCCGGCCATGTGGCCGAGCGCCTGCGCCAGCAGGCCCAGCGCACGCGCATTCCGCAAGGCGACCTGCCGGTTACCCTGAGTGGCGGCCTGGTGCTGCTGGACGCTGGCGAAGAACTGGACGCAGCCATCAAGCGCGCCGACGCAATGCTCTACCAAGCCAAGCAGAACGGCCGCAACCACATCAGGCATGAGCTACCGGCTACCGCGGCGGTGGCCGGCTAGGCACTTACTCGGCGAGGTAGGACGAGCGGGTCAGACCCAGGCGCAGGGCGTCGAGAAACTGGCTGCGCTCGCGGCTGCTGAGGTCGGCACTGGCGACCTTGTCGCGGTAGTGGGTCATCAGCTCCTCGGGCGACAGGTGCACATAGCGCAGCATGTCCTCGATGGTGTCGTGGGTCTCGATGCCGGCGTGGTAGAAGCTGCCGTCGTCGTTCTGGTAGATGTTCACCGAGTCGGTATCGCCGAACAGGTTGTGCATGTCGCCGAGGATTTCCTGGTAGGCGCCGACCAGGAAAATGCCCAGCACATAGTCTTCACCCTCGCGCAGCTCATGCACCGGCAGGCTGGTCTCGATCGACTGCTCGTCGACGTACTGTTTGATCTTGCCATCCGAGTCGCAGGTCAGGTCCTGCAGCACGGCGCGGCGCAGCGGTTCCTCGTCGAGACGATTGAGCGGCAGGATCGGCAGGATCTGCTCGATCGCCCAGGTGTCGGGCAGGCTCTGGAACACCGAGAAGTTGCAGATGTACTTGTCCGCCAGCTTGTCGTTCAGTTCGTCGAGCACCGCGCGGTGCGAACGCTGACGCGCCTTGAGCTGGTTGTGCAGGCGCCGGCAGATGGCGAAGTAGCACTGTTCGGCCAGGGCCTTCTGCGCCAGCGACAGCTTGCCGGCGGAGTACTGCGCGGCCACCTCGCTGATGTAGTGGGTGGCGCGCCAGTAGGTCTCGGCAACCATTTCCGGATCACTGTCGCCCAGCAGTTCGATCAGCACCTGCAGCACTTCCGGCTGCTCGGCGGACGGGTCGATCTCGGGCACGGCGTCGTTGTGTTTCTCCACGTCGGTCACCTGCACCAGCAGCACGGCATGGTGCGCGGTCATGGCCCGGCCGCTCTCGGAGAAGATGTGCGGGTGGGGAATTTCCTGGCGGTCGCAGAACTCGCGGAGCATGTCGACCACGGTGGCGGCGTAGTCTTCCATGTCGTAGTTGATCGAGCTGGCACTGCGCGAATGGGTGCCGTCGTAGTCCACGCCAAGGCCGCCGCCGACATCCACGTGATCGACCGGCAGACCCAGGGCGCGCAGCTCGCCGTAGTAGCGGATGGCCTCGCGAAAGCCCTTGCGGTAGTCGGCGATGTTGGCGATCTGCGAGCCCATGTGGAAATGCAGCAGGCGGATGCCCTGGTCGAGCCCGGCCTCTTTCAGACGCTGCACCACGGAAAGAATCTGCGCGGCGGACAGGCCGAACTTGGACTTCTCGCCGCCGGTGTCGGCCCACTTGCTGGAAGCCAGCGAGGACAGGCGCACGCGCAGGCCGATCTGCGGCAGCACCTGCAGCTCCTTGGCCTCCTCGATCACCAGGCGCACCTCGGATTCCTTCTCGATGACGATGAACACGTTGTGGCCGAGCTTCTGCCCCATCAGCGCCAGGCGGATGAACTCGCGGTCCTTGTAGCCGTTGCAGACGATGGTGCCGCCCTTGGGCGCCAGCGCCAGCACCGCCAGCAGCTCCGGCTTGGAGCCGGCTTCCAGGCCGATGGAAACGTCCTGGGTGGCGATGATGTTTTCCACCACCGCTTCCTGCTGGTTGACCTTGATCGGGTACAGCGCGGTGTAGCGGTTGCGGTAGCCCAGGCGCTCGATGCTGGCGTCGAAGGCGCCGGTCAGCTGGCGCACGCGGTCCTGCAGGATGTCCGGGAAGCGCACCAGCAGCGGCAGCGACAGGTCGGTCTGGCGCAGCTCGGCCACCAGCTGGTGCAGGTCGATGGCACTGCGCGCGGCGCGGTTGGGACGGACCTCGACATGCCCGGCATCGCTGATGGCGAAGTAGCCGGCGCCCCAGTGGCGAATGCCATACACGCTGCGGCTGTCGGCCACGGTCCACTGGCTGCCATCGTTCTTGCGGGTGCGACGTGTGGACATGGCGTCCTCCTGTTTAGGCGACAGAGCCGCTCGCTGGCGACTCCCAAGATGGAAAGTAAAGATGACAGACGGCCCCGCGTCGGCAGCGGCCTTCACGGAAACGCACGAAAAGAAAAATCAGCCGCCGGATTTCTTGGCTTTGAAGCCGCGCTTGGCGAGTTCTTCGAGCAGCAGGTCGACCATGTCGCCCTGGATCTCGATGACGCCGTCCTTGAGCCCGCCGCCGCAGCCGCAGCGCTTCTTCAGCGCGCTGGCCAGCTCCTTCAGCTCGGCTTCGGGCAGGGGCACGCCAGTGACGGTGGTGACGGTCTTGCCACCGCGGCCCTTGGTCTCGCGGCGCACGCGGGCGATGCCGTCACCGGCAGGAATCTGGGTCTGCTTGCAGATGCAGGCATCCACCGGCTGGCTGCAGTCCGGGCAATGCCGACCGCCATCGGTGGAATAGACGAGGCCGCCTAGTGCGGCAAATGACGCAGCTTTCTTGACCACCGGGCTGTCCTCTTGGGTTGGTCAGGATAGCGACTGGCTGAGGCAAACCTCAGCCGCGAAGCCCCACTCTGGCAGGGGCAGCGCTGCCGGCCACGCCATGCGGGCCGAACCCATTGCAAGCAACGGGCGGGGCGCAGTGTAACGGCATGCCCGGCGCTTGCTAAGAGCGTTTTTGCGTCATTGTGCTGCTAGATTCGCGACCTGTGCAAAATCGCCAACGCCGCGTGCGGCAAGGCTTTACAGCCGGTTTCAAGGTGCCGGGCAGGTGCACCGGGACCATGGTCGGATCGCTCAGGGCCGGCGCCTCGGATATGCTCAAGGTCATTGCGACTACAAGGTCACGCCCGTGCTGCTGCGTCTCGCCACCCTGCTTTTCTGCCTGTTCGCCCTCCCGGCATGGGCCGACGCTCCCGCGCCGCTGGCGCTGACGGAGGCCCAGCGCGCCTGGCTGCAGACCCACGGACCGCTGCGGGTGGGCATTGTCCTGCAGCCACCCTACGCCCAGTTCGACCGCCGCCAGCAGCGTCTGTCCGGGGCCAACGTGGAACTGATGGAGTGGCTGGGCCAGGCGCTCGGCGTCAGCTGGCAATGGCAGCACTATGCCAGCCAGGACGAACTGCAGGCCGCCCTCAAGGCCGGCGCCATCGACCTCGCCCCCGGCCTGCTGCAGACTCCCGCCGGCCTGCGCCTGTGGCAGTACTCCGACCCCTACCTGCGCGTGCCGCATCTGGTGGTTGGCGAACGCAGCCACACCGGCGCGGTGGAACTGGATGCGCTGCAAGCCGGCAGCCTGGTCGCCGTGGCCGCCGACAGCCCGGTGCTGGCCTACCTGCGCAGCAACTTCAGCAACCTCGACCTGCGCGCCACGGTCGACGAACAGGCGGCACTGCAGCAGGTGCTCAACCAGACCACGCCTTTCGCCGTGGCCGACGAAGCCCAGCTCAGCCGCCTGTCGCGCCTGCAGGAATTCAGCGAGCTGGCGGTAGTCGGCGATATCGGTTTCCCCCTGCTGCTGCGCGTGGCCAGCCGCCGCGACCAGCCGCAACTGGCGGAGCTGATCGACAGCGCCCTGCGCAGCCTGCCGCCACAGCAGCTCAACCAGCTGCACGACCGCTGGCTGCAGATCCAGTACCCGCGCCTGAGCGAATCACCCGGCCTGTGGCAGAACATCAGCCTGGTCCTGCTGGCCCTGCTGCTGACCAGCGCGGCAGTCATCACCTGGCTGCTGCGCCAGCGCAGCGCGCTGGAAAAACGCCTGCTCGATGCCCGCCTGCACCTCAGCCAGCAACTGGCGGCGGAAGAAGCCCTGCGCCTGGCCCAGTTCGCCATCGACCAGAGCACCGTGGGCATTCTCTGGGTCAACTGGGACAGCCGCGTGCGCTACGCCAACCCATCCGCCGAACAGATGCTCGGCTACCCGGCCGGCGCGGTGGTCGACCGGCCACTGGCCGACTTCGAACCCAACCTGCACATGGACCGCTGGCTCGGCCTGTGGCGCCGGGCGCGCCAGCCGGACGAAGGCGCGCTGAGCTTCGAGACCCAGTGCATCCGCGCCGACGGCAGCCTGCTGCCGGTGGACGTTTCGATCAGCTTCCTGCGTTTCGGCGAGAGCGAATACCTGCTGGTGTTTCTCAGCGACGTCACCGAACGGCGCCGCGCCCATGCCGCGCTGGAGGAAAGCGAGGCGCGCCTGAAGGGCATCGCCGGCAACGTGCCAGGCCTGGTCTTCCGCCTGGAACGCGCCGCGCCGGGCGCCCCTGTGCTGTTCTCCTACATGAGCGACGCCAGTCAGGGCCTGCTGGGCTATTCCGCCGAGTTTCTCTCCCATGCCGACCGCGGCATCCGCAGCCTGGCCCACCCCGACGATCAGGCCGACTACCGCGCCATTCAGGATGCGGCCCTGGCCGCCGACCGCGACTGGCAATGGCAGGGCCGCCTGCTGACGCAAAGCGGCGAACAGCGCTGGGTCGACATCAAGGCCACCGCCCGGCGCTTCGAGGACGGCCGCGTGGTGTGGGATGGCATCGTCTGGGACATCAGCGCCAACAAGGCCATCGAGCTGGCCCTGGGCGAATCCCGTGCCCAGCTGCGCGAGCTGTCGGCGCATCTGGAGAGCGTGCGCGAGGAAGAAAAAGCGCGCATCGCCCGCGAGGTGCACGATGAGCTGGGCCAGGTGCTCACCGTGCTCAAGCTGGAAACCTCGATGTGCGAACTGGCTTACGCCGACCTCGACCCCGGTCTGCAGGCGCGCCTGCAGAGCATGAAGAAGCTGATCGCCAACCTGTTCCAGCTGGTGCGTGACGTGGCCACCGCGCTGCGGCCGCCGATCCTCGATGCAGGCATCGCCTCCGCCATCGAATGGCAGGCACGGCGCTTCGAGGCGCGCAGCCAGATTCCCTGCCTGGTGGAAGTGCCCGAGCAGTTGCCGGCACTGTCCGACGCCAAGGCCATCGGCCTGTTCCGCGTGCTCCAGGAAGCGCTGACCAACATTCTGCGCCACGCCCAGGCCCACAGTGTGGAGATCAGCCTGCGCGTGCAGGGCCCGCAGCTGTGCCTGCGGGTCAGCGACGATGGCCGCGGTTTCGACCCGGCGGCGGTGCACGGCTCCTTCGGCCTGGTCGGCATGCGCGAGCGCGTGCTGATGCTCGGCGGCAGCCTGAGCCTCGACAGCCACCCCGGTGCAGGCACTACCCTGTGTGTATACGTGGCCCTGGATGAGGAGACAGAACAGTGATTCGAGTGCTGGTGGCCGAAGACCACACCATTGTCCGCGAGGGCATCAAGCAGCTGATCGGCATGGCCAAGGACATGCAGGTGGTGGGCGAGGCCGGCAACGGCGAACAGCTGATGGACGTGCTGCGCCAGACGCCCTGCGACGTGGTGCTGCTGGATATTTCCATGCCCGGCGTGAATGGCCTGGAAGCCATCCCGCGCATCCGCGCCCTGCTCCAGCCGCCGGCGGTGCTGATGCTGTCGATGCACGACGAGGCGCAGATGGCCGCCCGCGCCCTGAAGATCGGTGCCGCCGGCTACGCTACCAAGGACAGCGACCCGGCACTGCTGCTCACCGCCATCCGCAAGGTCGCCAGCGGCGGCCGCTACATCGATCCGGAGCTGGCCGACCGCATGGTCTTCGAGGTCGGCCTGACCGATTCGCGACCGCCCCACGCCCTGCTCTCCGAGCGCGAATTCTCCGTGTTCGAGCGTCTGGTCCAGGGCGAGGGCGTCAACGAGATCGCCCAGCACCTGGCCATCAGCAGCAAGACCGTGAGCACGCACAAGGCTCGCCTGATGGAAAAGATGGGCGCCCATTCGGTGGCCGAACTGGTCAAGTACGCCATGGAACACAAGCTGGTCTGACTATCGCCCTGTAGGGCAATCCCTACAAAAAGTCGGCCTGCCGCCCTACCGCAAGTTGTCCGCCTGCCCGATTTGTTGGACGGACCACCGCGCCTAGTCTTTGCTCATCGGCAAGACAAAAACAAAAGGTGCGGTGATGAGCGATTCTCAGGCAAACGACATCCTGGTCAGTTTCCGCGGCGTGCAGAAAAGCTACGACGGCGAAGCGCTGATCGTTAAAGATCTCAACCTGGATATCCGCAAGGGCGAGTTCCTCACCCTGCTCGGCCCGTCCGGTTCCGGCAAGACCACCAGCCTGATGATGCTGGCCGGTTTCGAAACCCCCACCGCCGGGGAAATCCTCCTCGACGGCAAGGCCATCAACAACGTGCCGCCGCACAAGCGCAACATCGGCATGGTGTTCCAGAACTATGCGCTGTTCCCGCACATGACGGTGGCCGAGAACATGGCCTTTCCGCTCACCGTGCGCGGCATGAACAAGACCGACATCCACGAGCGGGTCAAACGCTCGCTGGCCATGGTCCAGCTGGACAAGTTCCGCCACCGCTACCCCGGCCAGCTTTCCGGTGGCCAGCAGCAGCGCGTGGCCCTGGCCCGCGCCCTGGTGTTCGAGCCGCAGCTGGTGCTGATGGATGAACCGCTCGGCGCGCTGGACAAGCAACTGCGCGAACACATGCAGATGGAGATCAAGCACATCCACGAGCGCCTCGGCGTCACCGTGGTCTATGTGACCCACGACCAGGGCGAAGCCCTGACCATGTCCGACCGCGTGGCCGTGTTCCATCAGGGCGAGATCCAGCAGATCGCCCCGCCGCGTGATCTCTACGAAGCGCCGAGCAACACCTTCGTTGCCCACTTCATCGGCGAGAACAACCGCCTGCCGGGCACCCTGGTCAGCCGCGACGGCGAGCGTTGCAGCGTCAAGCTGGCCCGCGGCGAAAACGTCCAGGCCCTGGCGGTCAAGGTCGGCGCCAGCGGCGAGCCGGTCAGCCTGTCGATCCGCCCCGAGCGTGTGCGCCTGAATGCCGCCAGCGAGCACTGCGCCAACCGCTTCAGCGGCCGGGTCGCCGAGTTCATCTACCTGGGCGACCACGTGCGCATCCGCATGGAGGTCTGCGGCAACCCGAACTTCTTCGTCAAACAGCCCATCGCCGAACTCGACCCCGCCCTGGGCGTGGGCGATGTCGTGCCGCTGGGCTGGCATGTCGAGCACGTCCGCGCCCTTGACCCGCTGCTGGCGGAATGAGTGCGCCGCGCCACACCCCACAAAAGCAAAACCCCATACCCTGCACCGTGGAGACAACAACAATGAGCACCGCAACTCGCAGCACCTTCCGTCTCGCCGGCCTGGCCCTGGGCCTCGCCGCAGCATCCTCGGCCATGGCCGCCGACCTCACCGTGATTTCCTTCGGTGGCGCCAACAAGGAAGCCCAGACCAAGGGCTTCTACCAGCCGTGGGAAGCCACTGGCAAAGGCAAGATCGTTGCCGGTGAGTACAACGGCGAAATGGCCAAGGTCAAAGCCATGGTCGACACCAACAGCGTGTCCTGGCACCTGGTCGAAGTGGAGTCGCCGGAACTGGCCCGCGGTTGCGACGAGGGCATGTTCGAGGAAATCGACCCGGCCATCCTCGGCAATCCCAAGGACTACGTGGAAGGCACCATCCAGCCGTGCGGCATCGGCTTCTTCGTTTACTCCACGGTCATGGCCTACAACGCCGACAAGCTGAAAACCGCCCCGCAGGGCTGGAACGATTTCTGGGACGTGAACAAGTTCCCGGGCAAGCGCGGCCTGCGCAAAGGCGCCAAGTACACCCTGGAATTCGCCCTGATGGCCGACGGCGTGGCACCGAAAGAGGTGTACACCGTGCTCGCCACCAAGGAAGGCCAGGACCGCGCTTTCAAGAAGCTCGACGAGATCAAGCCGCACATCCAGTGGTGGGAAGCCGGTGCCCAGCCGCCGCAGTTCCTCGTCTCCGGTGACGTGGTCATGAGCTCGGCCTACAACGGTCGTATCGCCGCGGTGCAGAACGAAAGCAACCTGAAGATCGTGTGGAACGGCGGCATCTACGACTTCGACTCCTGGGCCATCCCGAAGGGTGCCAAGGATGCCGACGCGGCCAAGGAGTTCATCGCCTTCACCCTGCAGCCGCAGCAGCAGAAGGTCTACTCCTCCAACATCGCCTACGGCCCGGCCAACAAGAAAGCCGTGATGCTGCTGGAACCGACGCTGAGCAAGGACATGCCGACCACCAAGGAAAACATTGCCAACCAGGTGGCCATGGACGTGACCTTCTGGGCCGACTACGGCGAGCAGCTGGAACAGCGCTTCAACGCCTGGGCCGCGAAGTAAGTTTCAACAGTGGTGCCCTCTCCTGACGGAGAGGTTTGCGAGAGGGGCGGCCCGTGCCCCTCTCATCCCTCGCCTGTCTTGGGCGAGGGTGTTTTATCCCGGTGTCTCTGGAGCCCGCGATGGCCACTACCGTTTCCCTCACTGAATTCGCCGGACTGACGCTCAAGCAGAAGCTGGCGCGTGCCGAACGCATCAACCGGCTCAAGGCCCAGGGCCTGATCCTGCCGCTGCTGCTGTTCCTCTTTGTCGTCTTCGTCCTGCCGATCGTCCTGCTGCTGTACAAGAGCGTGGAAAACCCGGAAGTCGTGCGCAGCCTGCCACGCACCGTGGAAGCCATCGCCAGCTGGGACGGCCGCGGCCTGCCCGCCGAACCTGTGTACCAGGCCCTGGCCGTGGACCTGGCCGAAGCACGCAAGCAACAGACCATCGGCGACCTGTCCAAGCGCAT